>JALYYM010000590.1 GCA_030946565.1 Bacteroidota bacterium
CTTCTATAATTTTTACATTTGCGTCAACCATGAGTTTGTTTTTAGTAGAACACAAAGAACTGATCTTTTTTAGTTCCTAACTCAATGGTTTTTATTTGTTTAATCCTTAACTAAATGACATTGAGCGAATGCTTGCGCCAACCCTACGATAACAGTTAGGATAACCCTCGCGCCAAGATGGGGAAGAAAAGAAATTTTCGAAGATTTTCGAACATTACCATCCATTCCATCCGTTCTGCAACACACTCGCCGTAAAATACTCACGGCTTCGTATAATCGCTTACTACTTCCATTTCTTTGTTGCGGATTTGTAAAATTTTAAAATTGTCTGCATACTTAATAAGTACCCGGTAGATAATATTTTCGCTCTCCTCCGGGATCTTTATTTCTGTTACTTCCGTAATGGCATAATCAAAGTAGGTACTTTTAACCATAGCCCTTACGTCAACAGGCATTTTATTTTCAGCATATTTCTTAAGAGTATAAGTCCATGAACCTCGAAGATCATATGCCACAGTAATGTGTATAGAATCGTTTATAAACCTCGCAACATAACCATCATTCGCTTTGATCCAAACTACATTTTTCGCGTTTTTGAAGTCTCTCACAAATTTTCTCACCGCATGAATATTGATAGTATTTCTGTAATCTTTATCTGAATTTTCCGGCAATGCAGAATTATATTTTTGCATAAGAGTTTCCTTCGTTCCAGTGTTTAAGCTGACGAGGTCGGTGCTAAACTGTGCAGAAGCTTTATTAATAACAAAGCAGGTAAACAGGCAACTTACTGCGTAAGCAAAAAAAATCTTTTTCATTTTTATCATTTTAGATTTTGAATAAACCGGGGCTAATTTTAAGGATCGCCTCGTGTTGACAAAAACAAAACTATATCCTGTGCTGTCTGAAACTATCCTGATTGTATAGTTTGCGGCTGGGAGAGATGATTAAACTATCGCGGCAAATAATTGATTTAAACTTATGCCTGGTGAGGAGATAATTTTTTTAGAAGGCCTTCTTTACGGCTCCTGGAAACATCAACAGATGAATCGTCACTCATAATAAGATAGCCACCTTCACCTTTTACATATTTTTCTATCTCATTAAGATTAACGATATATGAATTATGCACACGGGTGAAGGAATGGTCTTCGAGCATTTCTTCAATCTCTTTTAATATGCGGGAAACTATAAGTTTCTTTTTATTCTTAAGAAAGAAAATGGTGTAATTACCATCAGAAGCGCAACTGATGACCGAATCTACAGGTATCATTTGCAATCCTTCCATTGTTGGCAAAGCAATTTTACCAATGGCTGTGGCCGGCTGATATAACTTTTTTAAAAGAATGTCTATCTGCTGGGGCAAAGGATGAGACTGCCGTTGTATAACTTTTTGCACAGCCTTTTGCAATTCTTCGCGGTCAATTGGTTTTAATAAGTAATCCAATGCACTAAAGTGAAACGCCTTAATAGCATATTGATCGTAGCTCGTGGTGAAGATCAGCTCGAAGTTTATTTCAGGTAATTGTTCCAGCAATTCAAAGCCATTCATCTGCGGCATTTCAATATCCAAAAAAAGAATTTGTGGTGACATTGCTTTGATGGCCAGTAAAGCTGTAACGCCTGAATGAAAAATGCCTGCAATTTCTATTTGCGGACAATAGCGTTTTAATAGTGTCGCTAAAGTCTGGCAACAATTGGGTTCATCATCAACAATAAATGCGCTGATCATTAATTAATAATTTTGCGATGTTTAACTTCCGAAATATTTTCGATTGCTGTATCCCGCGGTCTAATTTTTAATGACACGCTTGTTCCTGCCGACTTGCCGTATTCATCTTCAAGGTCATTTATTTCAAAGAAGCTCTTTCCATCTAAATCATGGTTCAGTAATGCCATGCGGTTCCTGGTAATATCCATTCCCATCGATTTATTTTTTTCTGCAGATTTACTTTTCAGCAGAGCTGCTTTTTTACGCCCAACGCCATTATCAGCGATCGTACAGTGCAATACATCATTTTCAAAGTGAAGACCAATGATCAATTTCCGATCTCGTTTTTTATTCATCAGGCCGTGCCAGATTGCATTTTCAACAAACGGCTGCAGCAACATTGGCGGAATGAAGAGTGAGAATGCATCAATAGTATCATCGCATTTTATTTCGTAATTGAAATTATCTTTAAACCGAAGACTCTCCATGTGCAAATACAAACCCAGAGTTTCCAGTTCTTCCTCCAGCGATATAAATTGTTTTTGAGAGTTGTTTAATACCATTCTTATTAATCTTGAAAATTTGGTAAGATAATCAGCCGCCATTTCCGGTTCATTGTTAAGAATATATCCGTTGATCGCATTCAGGCAATTGAAAATAAAATGGGGATTCATCTGCGCACGAAGGGCCTGCATTTCGAGTTCGGTTGCTTTTTGTTGCAATTCAGCTTTTGTTTTTTCACTTTCCAGTTTTTGAATTTGCAGTTCGTTTTCTGCAATTTCCCGGAGATGTCTTTCGTTTTTACGTTTCAGCAAAATATTACGGAATAACGCGACTGCAATCAATACTACTGCAATAATACCTGTGATCAGAAAATTCTTTTCGTGTGTCGTTTGCTGTAGCAGCTGTAGCTGCAATTTTTTTTCTTCATTTAAAACATTAATTCTTGACTCGGTCTGCTCTCTTTCAGATTTTGTTTTATTAAATGCTAATTTTTGATAAGACAAATCCATGTCAACAGAGTCCTTTAAGAAAGTATATTTTTCAAGATGCACGTATGCACTATCTCTTTTTTGCAAATGATTAAAAGCTTTATACAAAACAAAATGGGCATCCCTGGCAAATTGCCTTGCACCTGTTTTATCTGCCATTTGTAAAAGATCTTCTGCATTTTCCCTGGAGTTTTTATAATCACCTTTTTCTCCATAAGCTTTACTCAGTATTAACAAAACCCGCATTACCTGGTTTCGGTCATTCCCTTTTCTACTCATATTCAATGCCTCATTCAAATAAACTAACGCGGTGTCATAATTTTTCAATTCAAGATGTACCTGCCCAAGACAGGCATATAATTTACTGAGCGGGCCAGCTCCTCCTTTTTTTGCATAATTGGAGAAAAGATTGTAATAATAAAATGCAGAATCGTATTGTTTTTTATGGGAAAATAATCCGCCAAGAGCAAGGAATAAATATTTCCCTGCATCATTCGTTGTATCAATTCGTATTTTCCTGATATACTCCTCCGAGGTTTTATCATCACCCAATGCAGCATAAAGCCTGCTTAGCGCATCGTTATCTTCTGAACCGGTAAGGTCCTTGTTTTTAAGAACATATTCAAGCGATTTCGCATAATGCCCCCATTCGAATGTAGTGCTGCCCATGAACTGGTACGTGGCTATAAGATCCGTAGTGTCTCGAATTTTTTCAAAAAGCTGTGCTGCCTTTTTAAAAGCTTCCATGGCCTCAGGAAATTTACTCAATACCCATTGGGACACTCCCAAAGCGCCCCATGCCCAGGCAATTTCCCGCTCATTATGCGTGCTTATATAAAGCGCCAATGATTTATTAAAATACTTTTCAGCAGCTGGCAAATCTGTTATCAGGTTAATTTCTATTCTTCCAAGGTTTCTATAAGCCTTCGCCTGGCCAGGTATATAACTAATTTTATCTGCCTCAATTAAGGCTTGTGCAGCATATAATCTTGAGGTGTCCTTATCAATTGTGAGATATGATTCACTTAGGTCATTCAGGCAATCTATTCTTTTAGAGCCTTGCAAGGCAGGTAAGTTTTTCTTTAGATTTTCTATTTTTTCAATAGCGCCTTTCGAGTCAAATGCATAGAAATCTGCTTGAGAAAACGAATAGAAATTCATTATCAAAAGAAAAAGTGTTATCGTAAGATGACTTCGCATACGATTTCATAAAAAAGTATTTCGTAATTCCTGATAAGATAAGTAAAACTAAGCTAAATCAAAAGGTCGTTTTAAAGCTAAGGGTGCAAATATTTTGAGGCAACCGAAAATAGGTAGTTGGTAAAAAATGCCGGATAATTATTCGTAAAAACTAAATGGATTGCGTCTTGCAGTGTATCCATTTCAGAGATTTTGCGTTGGGAGTCTTATCCCGCTTTCGTTCATGAATAAACAATCGTCATTAGTGCAGGCCTTATTCAATTATTATAAGTTACAGTAAATATTGAAAGGTACGGGGATGCTACGCTACTGCTATCCGTAGCTTATAACTCCGGATATTATTTTTGGATGAACTCTACAACATTGAAATTTTGTTATAGATTTAATATTACCTAAGTACTTAGTTGCACACTAAATGCAGCGCAGATTGTAATATCAATTAGTCCTACCCATAATTTTAAAAAAAAACAGATGCTTGACGAAACCAAAAGATATTTTTTTCAAAAATTAATCGACGATACTTTTGGATACTATCGAGTTTACGATACACTAAAAATCAGATTTAAGAATTTCGCTAATGGTCGCCTTGAAATTAATTCATCAGAGGAATTCTGGCGAAAAATTATAGGCAATTCCCATGCTGTGCTGAGAATGCTTAAACAAAAAAATCCTCTTCGTGGCCATCTCGTACAAAGTATAAATAATTAGGGATCGCTGTCCTTAGTTTGTAACTAAGGACATATAATCTTATTTTTATAGAA
>JALYYM010000535.1 GCA_030946565.1 Bacteroidota bacterium
ATCAATGCCTTTTTGCAAACTAAACATCTCGATGTTGCTATTGACGAAAATAAAGAATTTAAGCTCTCTAAAATGAAATCCATAACTAACTATCCATCCTCACTCACCTATATTGATAATGACAATATTCAACGATTTATCATCTTCAATAAGGAAGTATGGGACTCTGCAAATGTCCACTTGAATGCAGCTAAAAACAGTTTGTGAAAGTCTGGCTGACGAACTAAATTTAAATTGTAAATCGCTAATCAGCTCTGTTCCAGCCGGGGCTCTCGCAGGAGACCCGGCTGAGACAGAAAAAAACTTCCCTGTCGTCATTCATTTCAATAAAAAAGGCCACCTGCTTACAGGTAGCCTTATACGTTAGAGACGTGATGCATCGCGTCTCTACTGTACAAAAGGGCTGAGAATCGTTTCGCCCCATACCAATTGGCCTTTGCTGCCAACGGCGGCCACCCTGAACCAATATTTTTTTCCAGCCTCCAGCCCCTTCACTGTGCAGCGGGTAGTACTACAGCTTGTTCTTGTCCACACGCTGGTGTCCGTTGGCGGATCCTGTGTGTATTCAAAAATGAAGGAATTTGCCCGCATGCCGTTTATCTTTAGGATAAGTTCGCCGGGGTTAATGCCATTGCCGATCCTGAAGTTTTGCGGATTTTTAATCACCACCGCCTGCGGCGTCTTGCGCATCGGCATCAGCGTGCTTTCCAGCAGTTCGCGATTGCCATTGGCAGTTTGTGCCACAGAGTTGCTCAGGGCAATGCAGCTTAAAATAAGCTCCCTGCGCCGGGCATTTTTTGCAGCCACGGCGTTCACATCGCGGGTGCCCGCTTTAGCAAGCTGGTCAATAAATGCATTTACAGAAGTAGAGAAAGCGGCTACAGTAGGTTGCGGGCTGGGAAAGCCCGGGTTTTTTAACATCGCCGTTGCAATACTTTTTGTTTCAGCAGCCAGTCTTTTATCGGCCCAGGTATTGAATGGCCGGGTAACTGTTGCTGAAAAATCGTTGGGTGCAGTTTTCATAAATGGGATTTTATGAGGTTTAAAAATATCCCTCTTTAAAGCAGGGAAACATGTTAATCGTAAACATGCAGAAACAAAATAAATGCGTTTTTCGCAATAAAGCAATAGTCCCGGAAGCCTGCCGCAGGCTTGCATATATCAGCCAAAATTTTATATTCACGCGAAGGCATTTTGATGCTTTTTTACCCTATAAAAAATACCGGGGGTGCAAAAGTTGGTGCCGGAAAAAAAATTAAAAAAATTAAAAATAGGGTAGAGGTACGCAGTATTACCGTAGTTTCTGTGGCAGAGCGGGCAGGTACTCTTACCCGATTTTTATAAAAAGGTGAAAAAAGGAAATTAAAAAATGAAAAAGCATCTTTTGCGTGCAGGAAAATAAATTAAAAAATATAAAAACTTACATTAGTTCTTAAGGAAAAGAATGTAAAAAATTAAAAAACAAAATTAGTTTACCGGCAGCGTAATTGTAAAAAGTGAAAAACTGAATTAGTTTCCAGGGCATAGAATGTAAAAAAGTGAAAAACTACATTTGTTTTTGGGATACGAAAATTATAAATGGGAAAACTTACATTGGTTTTTTGGGGAAATAAAACCAGGGTTTGCCATGCTGCCAACACAAAGCAGGCAAGTGATAGCGATGATGCATGTTGTTTTATCTGTGCCTGTGTTGTTGCATTACCCTGTTGCACAACGCTTATTTATTATATACATTTAAATAATGGAAACAGTAACACTTAAAGCGCTGCAACATAAGGGCGTGGAATGTATTGGCATTTTCTCATCCCAGTTCCGGTTACCATCGGGGGAACCTGTAAACTATTACTATCAGAAGAAAGCAGGTGCTAAGTGGAGCCGTACCAATAAGTGCTGGTATATACCCTGTACGGAAAAGAATTATGAATTACTGTGTGCAGTGTTAAAAGGCAGAGCTTTATTGGAAGTGCAGGAATTGAAAAAATATTTATTAGAAAGAAAAAAACATAGACCTTCTGCGGCGATACAGAACCCGGGGCCGGCAACAGTTGAAACAATAATAAAAACTTATAAGCCAATACCTTCATCACCTGTTCAGAAACTTAGTGCAGGCATTAGGCTGAGTACAGAAAACAACGAAGCGCTTCAAAAATTTAAACAGCAACTGGTTTTAAAAAGCTACAGTGCATCTACTATCAGAACTTATACTAATGAATTTATACAGTTTTTGCAGGCAATAAAAAATAATTCTGCCGCGCAATTTAGTGTTGAGCGCATAAAGGATTATTTGCAATATTGCCATGAAAAATTAAAGCTGAGTGAGAATACTTTGCATAGCAGGATAAATTCCTTAAAATTCTATTACGAGCAGGTGTTATATAAAGAGAAATTTTTCTGGGAAATACCAAGGCCAAAAAAGCGGGATCAATTGCCAAAAGTATTAGCTGAAATTGAAATAGGCAGAATGTTTAATGCCGTTAAAAACATAAAGCATAAGGCGATTTTATTTACCGCATATAGCGCAGGCCTTCGGGTAAGTGAAGTAGTTAACCTGAAAATAAAAGATGTAGATAGTGAGCGCATGCAATTGAGAATAGAAAATTCGAAGGGCAAAAAAGACAGGTACGTAGGGTTAAGTATTTTACTACTCGATATTTTACGACAATACCTCAAAGGCAGCAACCCAATGCCAAAGAAATACGTTTTTGAAAATCCTTTAGCAGGTGGGGAGCCCTATAGTGTAAGAAGCGCACAGCAAATATTTCAAAATGCAAAAGAAAAGGCTATGATAAATAAGAGTGTAGGCATCCATAGCCTCCGGCATAGCTTTGCAACACATTTGCTTGAAAAAGGAATTGATATACGCTACATAAAAGATTTGTTAGGGCACTTTAATATAAAAACCACAGAGCGGTATTTACATGTAAAAAAGGAAACTTTGGTAAATATTCCGAATGTTTTGGATGAGCTAAATAAAACAATTACTTTAGAATGGTAATTCATTGACGCAACTCAACAATACAAAAAACGAAGTGAATATATATTGATAATAAAGCGATTGTAGAAATGGGAGGTGCGTCTTATTACATAAATACAAACGTTGGCTGCTATGCAAAACTGACTTTTGAGTTGCCATTTAATGATTACAATATTCAGCTTAGGAAACACGAAATTTTGACACAGTTTAATAATCACTGAATGTAAAAGAAAGTTTTCTTTGACACTTTATACACACTGAATTCAAGTTTTAAAAGCTAGACTTTTGTAATAATAAAATCAGAAAGACATTTATGGAGACAGACACAGGAAAAATATTCACAAAAAGAAAAGCAATACTGATATTAGTTTTATCAGGAGTGCTTTCAATTGTTTTAGCAATGGCAGGTGTTGAGTATGGTGCAGTAGAACTTGGAGCTTTGATTTATGTAATTGTACCAATAATTGTAACTATTATAGCAATTATTATTTTTCTCTTAATTGTTTCGTTCACTTCAATAGACAGAAAAAGACTGACAATAATTTTGACAACACTTATTTTACTTATAGGAATATTTTTGCGATTTGACTTTTACTATAGTATTATAAACTGGTAAGACTGCACAAGCAGCCAACATTGGGTTTTATGCAAGTTGGGCATGACATTGCAACATCAGCTAATAGCAAATCCCAGCTTCAGTTCCAGCCGACGAATATCTATCAGCTTTTGTACTTAACTTCATTGATAAATTTTCAATCAGCAGCGGTTATCGGCAGACGGAATACTAATTCCCAACCTGCATAAAGCCCTGATCGTAAGGTGCAATACATTATGACTGTTCAATTTTAAATGTGCTTATTTTGTTATAGTGTGACATTATGTTAGCTGACAATGGACTTCAAAACTTTTACTTCACAAAATGGTTGGTTTAGTCTGACACTTCCTGCTGACTGGGAAGAATACGATGACGACGAAGAAGATACTTATACTTTCTTTAATTCAAAATCTTGGACTGGTAACTTTAGGGTGACACCTTTTCGCTGGACAAATGTTGTTGAACCTAACGAAGATAAAGCAGCTAAATTTATTGCGGAGGAAGTGACTGAAAACAAAGGAGCATCTAAAATTAAAATTGGTGACTTTGAATGTGCTCACTATAAGCGAGACGTTCAACAGGATGGAGACAAGCTGGTAATTTATTATTGGGCAACTGGTAAAGGGAATAATCTTTTTATGTGTTCTTTTACCATTGACAAAAAGAAAGAGCATTCCAAGCAAAACAAAAGTGAATTACTTGTTGTTCAAAACATAATCAAGAGCATCATACTAAATTGACTTGTACTGCACCTTACAATAGGTTTGGCAATAGCAGGGCTGACGTGCATTTCCTGATCTTTTGTACTACTATCATCTGTAGTTCCGGCTGACATTTCTTTACTCAACTTTTTATTCATATTTTCATCTTTAGTAATTTTATTGGGCTGCGGTTACGGGCAGGACTTTATGAAATGCCCTGCCATCGCCAAGCCTTAACGTTAGCGGCAATAACTACACAAATCAAAATCAAGGGGAAAATTGCATTTACAAATGAAAAAAATGATTTTTAGCGCATTGTTTTTTGCAACGACAGTTGCTAATGCACAATATACTTACCCTGACAGTAAGACAATTCAAGCCTCGGACACCTATTTCGGCACAACCATATATGACCCTTACCGCTGGCTTGAAGACCTCAAAAACCAGGAAGTGCAAGATTGGTTTAAAACACAGGCAGATTACACAAATACACAACTTGCAAAAATTCCTAACCTGGATAAATTGATACAGGAATTTAAAAATTATGATGAGACACGCCCGGTGCAGTATTTCCCATTAGTTAAGGCCGGTGGAAAATATTTTTACCAGAAACGCCTACCCGGCGATCAAACATCAAAACTCTATTATAGGCAAGGTGAAACAGGCAAGGAAATATTGCTCTTCGATCCACAAAAATATGTAGAAGGCAAAACCTTTAATTATACTGCAAGCGTTAACGATGATGGGAGCAAGGTGGTATTAAGCTTAAGCGAGGGTGGCAGCGAAATAGGCGACATGCGCATACTTGATGTGGCGACCGGAAAACTTTTACCCGACATAATTCAACACAGTTTTGGTGGAATTGCCGAAGGTAGCGCGAGTGAGATTATATATGCCCAGGCTAAAAGTTATGATACTCACGACCCGGAAGCGTTACAAAACGCTCCGTGTAAATTACATATTATAGGAACACCTGTTGAGAAGGATGTTGTACTTGCAAGCTCTAAAAAAAATCCTGGAGAAGTGCTTGTAACAGACCTTCCTTTTGTGTCCTTTTTTAAAAATTCGCCGTATATGATTTTGCGGAAATACACAACAGAAAATAATCTGGCTTTGTATTACGCATTAAAACAGGAAATAAAAAATAATACCATTAACTGGAAACCTTTGACTACTAAAAATGATGAGGTTCGTAGCTTTTTCATTGACAGAAACGATATTTATTTCCTCTCGGCAAAAGGAAACCCCAACTTCAAATTGATTAAAACATCTTTTGAAAACCTGAACCTACAAGTTGCTACAACAGTTGCAGAAGGTAATAAGGCCTGGCAGATATCCACAGACGGTATTCAACAAACCAAGGATTATCTTATTTTCAATAAAACCAAAAATGAGCTTGTTACCAAATTGTTTTCATATGAATATAATACCGGGGAAATTGCTGAAATTAATATTCCTGTAAAAGGAAATGTCCACGCAATTGGGTTATCAAAAAGCAGTAACGAAATTGTTTTGGCAACTTCAGGCTGGATACTTCCATATAACTTCTACAGCTACGATCTAAGAAACAAGAAAATGGCAGATGGTATTTTCAATATGCAAACTAACCTTCGTAACCTGGAAAATCTCGTTTATGAGGAAATTGAAATTCCATCTTACGATGGAGCGCTTGTGCCCCTGAGCATTATTTATGATAAGACAACATTCAAGAAAGACGGCAAAAATATCGGATTCATGTTAGGTTACGGCGCTTATGGCAATATTGATTATCCTCCTTCTTTTAATGCAAACACACTGTCCCTGCTCAGTCGTGGTGTAGTTATAGCGTATGCACATGTACGTGGTGGCGGAGAAAAAGGGGATAAGTGGCACCTTGAGGGTAAAAAGGCAACGAAGCCTAATACATGGAAGGATTTTAATGAATGTGCAGAATACCTGGTAAAAAATAAATACACTTCAACTGGCAAATTTGGAATTTCCGGGGAAAGTGCCGGCGGTATTTTAATTGGCCGTGCCATTACCGAAAGACCCGATTTGTACAAAGTTGCTATTCCTGAAGTTGGCTTGCTGAATGTTTTGCGAAATGAATTTACGGGCAACGGTCCACCCAATATCCCGGAATTTGGAACAGTTACCATAGAGGAAGAATTTAAAGCACTGCTTGAAATGGATGCTTATCAACATATTCAAAAGGGCGTAAAATATCCGGCACAACTTATTACTACGGGTATGAATGATCCTCGGGTGGAAAGCTATATTCCGGCGAAGTTCGCTGCAAAAATGCAGGCAGATAAT
>JALYYM010000540.1 GCA_030946565.1 Bacteroidota bacterium
CAGGGCATTACACATACTCTTTACATTTCCAATCCCATAATCTATAACGACAGCTCTCACTATTAATTTCTGCTTAAAATGTTATGTTGCAGGAGCTTTTGTCTCGCATCTTTTAAAGGTTCCAGGTGATAATGAAGCATGGATGCGAGGGCGACTGCATTAACACCAGTATTATTTGTACACAGTTTAATAATGTCTTCAGAATTATTAGCTCCGCCACTGGCAATTACAGGTACATGTACTTTATTGCAAATGGCGTTCATAAGCTCTATATCAAAACCTTTTTTTGTACCTTCTTTATCGATAGAGGTAACACACAGCTCGCCAATTCCAAGATCTTCAAGTTTGGCGGCCCACTCAATCGCATCAATGCCGGTTCTTTCCCTGCCATTATCAATATAGGCTTCCCATGAAGCTCCATTTTTTTTTGCTTCTATAGAACCGACAATACATTGTGAGCCATATACCCTCGATGCTTCCCGGATGATAGAAGGATTTTTAATGGCCTGTGTATTTAAAGTAATTTTATCCGCTCCTGATTTGAGAGCAAGTTCAATATCCTGCACTGACCTGATCCCTCCTCCAATGGTGATAGGTATAAAGATTTCCTGGCAGGCCTTCTCTATTATATGAAATAAATTGTTTCTCCCATACAGACTGGCAACTGCATCCATAAAAATGATCTCATCAATACCCTCATCATAATATTTTTTGGCGAGCACATTGGGATTTCCAATTTTTCTTAGCCCTTCTAAATGAATTCCCTTAATAACATATTCGTTTTTTATATCCAGTCTCGCTATGATTCTAATTTTATGCACCTACTTAAAGTCTTTAAATACCTTCTGTTTATTAATTTCCCAAAAATTATCTTTCCGAATTACTTCACTAAAAAGTTCATCGCTCTTCCCATTTCCAAATAAACTGGCTCTTGGAAATGTAGCTTTTTGTGCAAGTTTTATGGCTTCTGTTATTTCGCTGGTCGTGTACCCGCAATTAATAATATCATCATGCAAAGATCTGTTTTGCTGGCGGGTTCCGATATTTACGGCAGGCAGGCCATAGTAGGGCGCCTCCCGGATACCTGCGCTTGAGTTGCCAACCAAAAATTTAGAATGTCTTAGCATTACCAAAAAATATTCAAATCTGACGGAAGGATATATTTTAAAATTGGCCCTGTTATTAAACCGTTCATATTCTGCAAGAATCAAGTTGGATCCCAGATCATTATTGGGATAAATAACAATATAGTTACTTTCAGTTTCTATTATTGCATCAACGAATTGTTTAGCATACGTACTCATTTGACCTATCTCGGTAGTAACAGGATGAAAAAGAATTAAGCCAAAATCTTCAAAGGGTATTTCGTAACGTTCTCTTACTTTTTGAATGGATGGTAAGGTATCAGACAACATAACATCTACATCAGGCGAGCCTATCACAAAAATATTTTCAGCCATTTCCCCCATCTGAATAAGCCTTTTTTTGGCTCCTTTATTTGAAACAAAATGAACATGGCTTAACTTACTTACTGCGTGCCTGATCAATTCGTCAATAGTTCCCGAGACTTCTCCCCCTTCAATATGTGCCACTAATATATTATTTAGTGATCCGACAATTGCACCTGCCAAAGCTTCCACTCTATCTCCATGAATAATGATAAGATCGGGATTTGTTTCTCTTGAAAAGTTTGATAATCCTTCTATGGTCTTAGCCAAGGTTTGGTCCATCGAGGACTCGGAAGTATGATTGATATACTTATAAATGTTTTTATAACCGCATTTCTCAATTTCCTCAACCGTATTGCCATATTTTTTTGACATGTGCATTCCGGTGGCAAAGATGAAAACTTCAAATAAATTACTTTTTAAAGTAATTTCTATTAACGACTTTAATTTTCCAAAATCAGCTCGTGTTCCTGTTAGAAAAATTATTTTCTTCATTTTTCAGGCTATATGCTGCCACTGTATTTGCTGATCATCTGCAATATCACATGTGGCGGTTTTGCCTAAAACATCTTTATAATGTTCCGCCAGTATGCCTCCTTTGCCAGGCCGCTTGACCCATATATTTTCTTTGGTTAGAAGCTCGCCCTTTTTTACAGGTTTGATAGAACAAACTGTTGCAAATGCAAAATCAATAGTTACCTGCTCTTCATTAGCGGGACCTTTGTCACCGCCGCGCTGCAAGGCAATAATTTTTGCTCCTTCTATAAGTTCTTTACAAGTTTTACCATCCATAGAGCAAATGATATCTGGCCCGGGCCTATCCATGCTATCTGTAAAATGTCTTTCTAAAATTGAGGCACCCAACGCGACGGCGCCAAAACAGGCATGATTGGAAACGGTGTGGTCACTTAAACCGACGACTGCATCTTCAAACTTATCTTTCAGAGCAGTCATGCCACCTAAACGAACCAAATTATTTGGGGTGGGGTAAAGGTTGGTAGTGTGCAGTAGCGCATAGGCAATATTTTTCTTTCTGAATATATTTACCGCTTTTCCAATGCTCTCAATCGTATTCATACCAGTGCTTAGTATAATAGGTTTTCCAAAGGAGGCTATATGCTCTAAAAGTGGATAGTTATTACATTCTCCGGAACCAATTTTATAAGCCGGTACATTCCACTTATGAAGTCGATTGGCGGCAGCACGGCTAAAAGGAGTACTAATAAAAATCATTCCTTTACTTTCAACATATTGCATCAACTCGAGCTCATCCTCTTCATTAAGGGCGCAGCGTTTCATTATTTCATAAATGCTCACCTTGGCATTGCCAGGTATGGTATCTTTTGCAGCTCCACTCATTTCATCATCTACAATATGAGTTTGGTGTTTAATCACTTCCACACCCACTTCTTTAGCTGCATCAACCATTTGTTTCGCAACGACAAGGGAACCTTCATGATTAATTCCGATTTCTGCGATTACAAGCGGCTCGAAGTCGTAGCCAACTTTTCTATCCTTTATTTCAAGAAATGGGTTCATATAGTGGTTTTAATATTATTCTTTATTAAAAATTCCGCAAACAAGATATCATCATGTTCATCGATATCAACCAAAGTTTCTACTCCCTCAATAATTAAAGGAAATACATCTTCTGTTATAATTTCTTTTTTTTTAATTGATTTGGTATTGGTTATATAGATCAACCCATTTTCGTAATAATCAGGATCTATATCCTGCATTCTTTGACCTGGAAGA
>JALYYM010000650.1 GCA_030946565.1 Bacteroidota bacterium
TAAGAATGATCGAAGACTCGGTCACTATTATCGTTCTTGGCAATAAATACAATCGTGCTATTTATGATGCAAAAAAAATGATCCCCATCTTTCAGCCTAACATGGAAATGGATGATGAAGAGAAGCACTCAAATGCTAATGAAAAATTGATGATGAACCTTGAAACAGACTCAACAAGGTAAACCGTAAATCCATGCGGGTCAGCCGCAGATTGTTGCGTATTTACATAAATACCATATTAGCCTCTTCTGTTATAAGTATGCGAAAAAGATTCTGTATAAAACCAGGCACGGTAGAAGAAAAAAAGGCTGTCTTAAAGGCTGCCTTTTTTTATTTTCATTTTTTGGAAAGGTATAGTTCGGGAACGGATTTTCTTTAAAAAAAAAATCCATCTTTACCAAACTGTTGTTTTTACAAACTCTTCCCAAAAAACAAATAGGCTAAAAATATAGCCGTAATAATGCCCACCAAATCGGCCAGCAACATAGCCCCAATCGAGTAGCGGGTATTTTTTATGTTTACTGAACCAAAGTACACGGCCACAACATAAAATGTAGTATCAGAAGCTCCCTGGAAAATTCCTGAGAGCTTGCTGGCAAAAGAATCAGGGCCGTAGGTTGCCATCGTACTCACCATCATTCCCCGTGCTGCACCGCCGCTCAGTGGCCTTATGAGGGCCGTTGGCAATCCATCTACGAAATTCGTGTCTGCCCCAAGCATGGCAAAGAAATTTTTCATGCCGCTGATAATAGCATCAAATGTACCGCTTGTTCTAAGCATACTAACGGCCACGAGTATCCCAAGTATGTAGGGAATGATGCGGATGGCCACTTGAAACCCATCTTTTGCGCCGTCCACAAAAACCGAGAAGAGGTCTATCTTCTTATACAAACCTCCTAAAATGATCAGCAGGAAAACGAGTAATATGAGGCCGTTGCTAAGCTGCCCGGAAAATAATTGTATGCCTGCGGCGTTTAGCCTGGTTACGTAAAAAACAAGGGCAGCAATTATTGCAGATAGAGCAAGTATCCACCCGATTATTACCGGCTGAAAAAGATTTATCTTTTGTTTTATAGAGACGATGATCATTGCCGCCATAGTACCTGCGAAGGTTACGACCATGCAAGGCAAAAACACATCCGTAGGATCTGATGCGTTTTGTGCAGCCCTTACTGCTATTACACTCACGGGAATTAAATTTAACCCGGCAGCATGCAGGCAAAGAAACATTATCTGCGGGTTTGAAGCCACATCCTTATTGGGATTTAATTCCTGTAAACTTTCCATCGCCTTTAATCCAAAAGGTGTAGCTGCATTATCAAGCCCGAGCAGGTTGGCAGAAAAGTTCATGATCATGTGCCCCATAGAAGGATGGCCTTTGGGAATTTCAGGGAAAAGCTTTGAAAAAAAAGGGCCTACAATACGGCTTAAAAGTCTTATGCCGCCAGCCTTTTCAGCTATATTCATAAAGCCGATAAACAGGGCAAGGATACCGATGAGTTTTAAGCAAATGTCAACAGCCACCCAGCAGGTTTCAATAACACCATCGAGGTGAAGCGGGTTAGCGGGATCGGATGCTTTGCCCGTAACCATCCAAGCGAAGATTTGCGAATCCCCAAGAAAAAAACACTTGATACCAGCTACTGTTATAGCCACAATAATAAACGCCGCCCATATTCTGCTTAAAGCCATAAATTTTTTGATTGATAAAAACTAAGATAGGGAATTGCAAATTGAAAATTAACAATGAAGAATTAAGAATTGACTATTGACCTATTGACTTATTGATCCACTATAAGCCAGATCCCTACATTATCTTCTTTTAACGCAACATCTCAAACTTTATTTGAGCCCTTTACCATAAAACTTTTACTTTGCTTTGCTAAAGAAAAAACCATAATGAAGAATCTTGATTTCAAAAAAATACTGCCGCATATTATTGCTATTGTTATCTTTTTAATTGTTGCTGTTGTGTATTGCAAGCCTGCGTTAGATGGAAAAGTTGTTTTACAGCAAGACATACAGGGATGGCGTGGAATGAGCCAACAGTCAGTAGAGTTTAATGAAAAAAATGGTTATTATCCTTTGTGGACGAATAGTATGTATGCAGGTATGCCTGCGTACCAGATTTTTTTAGATGCCCGTACGCATGTATTAGTGGGATACCTGGGAAATGTGGTTATGCTCGGCCTTCCAAAACCGATAAGCTTTTTCTTTCTTGCCTGTATATGTTTTTATTTCTTTTGCATTGTTGCCGGAGCAAATCCATGGGTGAGTATTATGGGCGGGTTGAGTTATGCTTATTGCACTTTTGATCCTATACTTATTACGGTTGGCCACGATACGGAAATGCTTTCAATTGGTTATTTGCCAGCAGTCCTTGGCGGCCTTCTGTTACTTTTTCAAAAAAAATATTGGACAGGTTTTGCTGTTACCTCACTGGCCGCTGCATTGCTAATAGGGCAAAACCATTTGCAGATGGTTTATTATACGCTGATTATCGCGGCAATAATGTCTGTTTGTTTTATTATAAAAAATTATAAAGAAAAACAAACAAACTCCACTTTGAAAGGTTTGGGAATAGCGCTGATTGCCGGGGTTCTTGGCCTTGCCTGCAGCGCTGTTACAATGATGCCTACTTACGAATATGCAAAGGAAAGTACACGTGGAGGGCGATCAGAACTAACTTCATTGAAAAGCGATGAGAATAAAACCAAGGGAGGCCTCGATAAGTCGGAAGCATTTAGGTGGAGCTATGGCCTGGGAGAAACGTTTACTTTCATCATGCCCGATTTGTATGGCGGAGGCAGCCGTAATAAAGAATTAAACACTTCCTCAAAATTTGTTGAGAAGCTAACGGAAGTAGGCGTACCCGAAGAAAGCGCAATTCAAAACGCAGCCTACAGCACTTATTGGGGAGACCAGCCTTCCACAGCAGGGCCGGTATATTTAGGAGCAATCATCTGCTTCCTTTTTATTTTCGGGATCTTTTATGTAAAGAGCTGGCACAAATGGTGGATCATTAGTGCAAGTGCTTTTGCTATATTGCTTGCTTGGGGCGCAAACCTTAAAGGGATTAATTATTTCCTGTTCGATCATCTTCCGTTCTATAATAAATTCAGGGCTGTTACCATGTCTCTCGTAATTCCGCAATTTTGTTTTTCTGTTTTAGCGGTGTTATCAATAGATAAATTAATAAATGAAACAGACTGGAAAAATGCCTGGAAAAAACTGCGGCTAAGCGTATACGTTACAGGTGCGGTATTAATTATTCTTTGCGGATTTTATTTTAGCTCATCGTTTAGTTCAGCCAATGACAAAGACTTGAAAGAAAATTATAAACAGGGCATGCTACAGCAAATGCCTCCCGCCCAACAGTCGTCTCCGCAGGGCTTGCAGCAGGCTGATGAATTTAGCCGTGGATTAATATCTGCTTTACATGAAGACAGGAAAAGCCTTATGGGCGGTGATTTGCTCAGGTCAATAATTCTTATTGGCCTTGCTGTAGTCTTGATTGGCTTATATATAAAGCAAAAAATAAAGCCGGTTATTTTATTAGCTGGATTGATTGTCTTATCGTCATACGATTTACTAAGCGTTGCCACGAGATATTTAAACTCCGATAGTTTTGTTGAAGACACCGATTTTGAATCAGTGTTTATTCCATCGCAGGCAGACCAGGAAATAATGAAAGATCCTGACCATGCAAACTTCCGGGTGTTCAACCAAACGGAGGGAAATCCTTTTTTAAGCGATTCCCGAACTTCTTATCATCATAATTCCGTGGGAGGTTATCATCCCGCAATGTTGGGTTTATACAACGATATTATCGAGCGACAATTGAGCAAGGGAAATATGCAGGTATTCGACATGCTGAACACAAAATATTTCATTGTTCAAAATCCACAAACAGGGAAGCCTGTTGCGCAATTAAATCCCGGTGCATTTGGAAATGCATGGCTGGTAAAGGGAATAAAATATGTAGCGAATGCCAATGAAGAAATGCAGGCGCTTGATAGCACTGATTTGCGAGACACGGCAGTGGTGGAGAAAAAATACCAGTCTGAAATAAAACAAATGCCTGTGCCTGATTCATCTGCTTCAATAAAGCTGAAACAAAATATGAATGATAAGATTGATTACACATTTCATAGTACTACGCCGCAGTTTGCCGTATTGAGCGAAGTATATTATCCACTTGGGTGGAATGCTTTTATTGACGGGCAAAAAGCAGATTATGTAAAAACAGATTATGTGCTACGTGGAATGTTCATACCGGCTGGTGATCATGAAATTGAATTCAGGTTTGAGCCAAAATCGTATACTGCCGGAAGAACGATCACCATCATTGCTAATAGCCTTGTATTTATCGCAATCATTGTTGCTTTCGTGATGTATTTTAGAAAGCGGAAGAAGCCGAATGCGCATGTGTTGTAAGTAGCTTTTCTCACGATTACTTTTAATAGCCGGTTGAAAGTAATAAAATGCAGCTTTTTATAAT
>JALYYM010000681.1 GCA_030946565.1 Bacteroidota bacterium
AAAAGAACTATCGTATTGCTGCTATTTATTATTTCAATAAATGCAAAGGCACAGGTTATTACTTCTTCGCAAATTGATTCATTGACGGAGCTTACTTTAAAAACATTTGATGTGCCCGGCATAGCGGTGGCGGTGGTAAAAGATGGAAAAGTTATTCATGCAAAAGGATATGGCGTGCGCTCGTTGAATACAAAACAAAAGGTAGATGAGAATACATTGTTTGGTATTGCATCCAACTCAAAAGCTTTTACTGTAGCGGCTTTGGGCATACTAATGGATGAGGGCAAATTAAAATGGGACGATAAAGTAACCGATTATATTCCTGAATTCAGGATGTACAATCCGTATGTAACGGAAGAATTCACCATCAGGGATTTGCTTACACACCGCAGCGGGCTTGGCCTTGGCGCAGGTGACCTTATGTTCTGGCCAGACAGTAGCGACTTTACAAAAGTTGACATGATACATAACCTGCGTTACCTGAAGCAGGCTTCTTCTTTCAGAACAAAATATGATTATGATAATAATCTCTACATGGTAGCAGGGGAAGTAGTGGCAAGGGTTTCCGGCATGAGTTGGGAAAATTTTATTCAAAAAAGAATTCTTGATCCTTTAAATATGAGCAGCACTGCTCCTTCATATAAATTGCTTAAAGACAAATCAAATGTAATAGATCCGCATGCGCCTGTGGAGGGCGTGGTAAAAGTGATACGCCGCGACTGGAACGAAGCGGCTGATGCGGCCGGTGGTATTTATTCTAATCTTACCGATATGTGCAAATGGATCATCATGCAAATGCATAATGGAAAATATGGCGCCGATTTAAACAAGCAACTTTTCAGCGCCGATGTGCATGAAGAAATGTGGACACCCCAAACTATAATTCCTGTACACGGCGAAAGCCCTTACAACACACACTTTGCAAGCTATGGCCTTGGCTGGTTCTTAAGTGACGTGCATGGGTACAAGCAGTGCACACATACCGGCGGCCTCGCAGGTATCGTTACACAGGTAACGCTTATACCTGAATTGCAGTTAGGTATAATTGTATTTACGAACCAGCAATCCGGCGCTGCATTCTCCGCTATCACCAATACCATCAAAGACAGTTACTTCGATATAAAAGGCAAGAACTGGGTTAAGATGTATCATGACAGGGTAGTGGCTAACGAGGCCAATGCAAAAGAAATTACGGATAAAGTATGGAAGGATATCGAAGCGCAGCAAAAAAATAATACAAAAACTGACCTGGGCTTGTTTGCCGGAACCTATACTGACAAATGGTTTGGCGATGTAGTAGTTAGTTTGAAAGATGGTAATATGTGGTTCAAGTCGAAAAGATCCTTTTTATTAAATGGCGAAATGTTTCCTTACAAAGGCAACACATTCATAGTAAAGTGGAACGACAGAAGTATGGATGCCGATGCCTTTGTAATGTTTGATCTCAATGCTGAAGGAGAAGCCTCAGGAATGAAAATGAAGCCTATTTCGCCGCTTACGGATTTTAGTTTCGATTTCCAGGATCTCGATTTTAAAAGGGCAAAATAAAAGCGTTTAGGCGTGACCGGTATTTAATTCATTTTTAGTAAAAACAAAAGAAACCGGGTTTATGTTTTTTTCCTCGTAAATAAAATTGGCGGCAATCCTTAACAGCATCATCAGGTGTTCATTCTGTTCCTTCTCTTCAAATGTATCTATGCTCTTCCATACTTCTACAAATACTTTTACAAGAAGTTTTTCAGCTTCTGGCTGAAAATAATTTTGGCCAATGATGAAGCCCAAAACTTTGTCCGCATAGGTATCGTACAAAAAATTTAAGCTGAGCTTTTTTTTCGTTGCTAACATTTATATTATATGGAAATTGCGATCAGGTTTTTTTACCGGATTCTGGTATGCGAAGCCCTGCCTTTTTTTAAAACTTACTATTTTATGAAGGAATAAAAATTTTATAAAGGCTGATACAGTAACAAATTTTTTCTTTATTGATTAAACTTGAAAAAGCCTGATTTATTGCGTTTGAATGGTTAACACACAATTTTTAATACGTATTTATTGCCGGGTATTATTGTCGCTATAGCAACATTACCCCGTTATTCATGAGCGGATAGTAAACCTGCCAGGTAGTAACATTGCAACTATATTTTCTTTATTTTTACGAATTGCGTAATACTGCTTTTAGAAAAGATTTCCAAATGATAACAGAATTTGCCGGTAGTTTACGTTTTATTTAAAGTTAAGTTTGAAACACATCTATATCATCGTTGCACTTTTTTGTGCAATAAACGGTTCAACTTTTGCCCAGGAAGCTCGTAATAAGGCAGGCTTCCAAATCAAGGGAAAGCTATTTGATTCTTCGTCATCCCGCCCGCTGGAATATGCCACTATTTCCCTCTTTTTAAAAAATAGTAAAACGCCGATAAACGGCACTGTTACTGATGCCAAAGGAGATTTTATAATGGATAATGTAGCGGCCGGAGTGTACAAGCTTGTTGCTGAGTTCATCGGCTATAAATCTTTTACTTTGCCAGGGCTGGAAGTAAGCAAGGAGCATCCAATTACAGAAACCAGCGATATTTTTTTAGCACCAAAAACTACAACCTTACAAACTATAAATATTGCCGGGCAGGGCAACATTATTGAAAATAAAATTGACAAAATGGTTTTTAATGCGGAAAGGGATATCACCTCGCAAACCGGCGTAGCCACTGACGTATTAAAAAAAGTGCCGCAGGTATCGGTGGATGTTGATGGCAATGTTCAGTTATCCGGCAGCTCCAGTGTTCGTTTTTTAATTAATGGAAAACCGTCCGCCATGTTTGGAAGCAATATCGCCGATGTACTGCAATCTATTCCCGCAAGCCAGATAAAGAGTATTGAAGTAATTACTAATCCCGGCGCAAAGTATGATGCACAAGGTGTTGGCGGCATTATAAATATTATTCTCAAAAAAAATAACTCGCAAGGCGTAAATGGAAATTTATCACTTACAGGTGGAACAAGGTATGAAAGCGGGTCTTTCAATTTTAATGCCCGGCAAGGAAAGTTTGGCATTAATGCATACTTCAGCGGTAATACAAGGCTAAAGTCCAAAACATCTTTCTCATCTGACCGCCTGACATTGGATACTGTTTACAATAATAATATTTTGTTGCAACAGGATGGCTTTAGCCAATTTGTACGCGGCGGCTTTCAAACAGGGATTAATTTTGATTGGGACATTAGTGACCATAATAATTTATCCGGTTCATTCTCTTATAACAATTTTAGCAACACGGGAAATAATATAACTAACCAGGTGCAGGATACACACAATATCAATGGAAATGTTGTTTCAGATATTCAAACGCTGGTGAATGCGGATAATAATTTTCATGTACACAATCTGGATGCATCGCTCAATTATAAAAGAACCTTTAAAAAAGAAGGCCAGGAATTAGATTTGTCAGTAAATCTAAGCCCCGGAGACATTCAATCCCGAAACAACAATTACCAATTTGCTTTGCCGGGGCAAATATTATTTTATAGTACACAGGGCGTGAACCCCGGCACTGAGAATGAAGCGCAGATAGCAGCGGACTACACCCAGCCCTTGAAAAAAGATGTGATGCTTGGCGTAGGAAGTAAGGTAAATTTTTATGATATTTCCAGCGATTACACAGTAAGGAAATTAGATTCTGCGTCGCTAAAATATACCGAAGATGATTTTTTATCGAATAGCCTTGGCTACCATCAAAAAGTGTATGCGCTGTATGCTGAAGTTAGTTTTCCTTTTTTGAAATTATTTGATGCTAAAATAGGTGAGCGTTACGAACGCACGGAAATAGAAGCATTTTATTCTAATGCACAACAGCAACCTGCCACGCCAGGATATAATACTTTTGTTCCTTCTTTATTTTTTTCAAAAAAGCTAACGGAAAATTCTCTTTTGAAACTAAGCTATTCCAAAAGAATTGAAAGGCCTGATTACAGGGACCTGAATCCTTACATAAATACAAGCGATCCTAAAAATCTTTCTACCGGGAACCCTGGCCTTAAGCCGGAAATAGGCAAACGCTTTGAATTGGGATATAGTAATGATATTAAAAATTTCGGATCTGTAAATGTGAGTTTATTTTACAGGATAAATGAGCAGGATATACAACCCTTTATAGTTTTTTATCCAACGTACCAGGTGGGAGATACTATCTACACTAACGTGGCAGTAAGCAAGCGTGAAAACATAGGTAGGGAAAATAACATAGGCGTTAATTTTTTTGGCAACATAAATTTTATTCCAAAACTTGACCTGAGAACTAACCTGTTTTTCTTTCGCCGGCACACGCTAAACGTAATTGACAAAGGCTACGATTATAATAGTTTTAATTACCGTGCCAACTTAAATGCGTCTTACCAATTCTCACCTACATTGGCAGCAGAATTTTTTGGAAATTTTAGTTCCGCACGTCATGAAGCACAAGGCACATATCCATCTTTTACCACATACAGCTTGGCTATACGAAAACAAATATGGAATAAAAAGGGCAGCCTTGCTTTAACCGCTGCTAACCCCTTCCATAAGAATATAGATCAGCGGAGCAAGCTCTTTGGCCCAAATTTTACCATTAATAGCCAGCGCAGTATCCCTTTCAGGTCTATCGGCATAAATTTCACCTGGAAATTTGGCAAGCTGGAATTCAAAAAGCCAAGAGAAAGAGTGAACGATAGTTTAAATGCTCCGGTGGATAACGGATAAGCGTAGCCGAAGAAAAGGTTGCTTAATAAGAAAAAAATTATGGTTTACGTTATGCTAACAATAAGAGGGGAATTGCTATCAGGGAATACCGGCCTGATGCGGGCCCTGACTATACAAGTTAATGTATTCATGCACAAATAGATCTTTTATCCTCAAGTGGCTCTATAACTCAGAAACGTAAATGTGCAGAAATAGAAGGGCAACATTGCAGTCTTTATATTTACCAACTTCCTGATAAGATCAAGATACGGGGCTGTTAAGTTTAAAGAGCCTTCAGGCATCGGGGTTTTATTTTCCGGCCTCTAATTTTTTGTTAGCTTATGTAAGAAGGGAAATAAAAACCCTGCTGAGAAAGTAAATTCTACCGCTCCGGGAAGAGCGAACGATGGCTTTTCTTACCTCAGTGCGACTAAGAGTGTTTTTTGTGATAGCGGTTTTAAGTTTCGTTTTTTCCATATAAAAATGGCAAAAAGTTATCAGACAATACCTTCATCAGCTAATAAATTCATACTGAAATAGGATAAATATTCTCACCTTTTAAAGCTTGCGCCGCGAAAGCAGGTGCAGCTTTGATCTCCTCTGCTTTTATGTGAGGATGAGCAAGCAAAATATCCTCCTCTGTATTCCCGGAGGATAACTTCTCAAGAATCAGCTCAACTGTTATGCGGGTATCTTTGATAACAGGTTTGCCCATTATAATTTTTGGATTAATTTCTATATGCTGTGAAATTTCCATATAACTGATTTATATAAAGATAAAGCATCGGGCAATAATAATAATTGAGTTGAAGGATAACATACTTGAAAAGCATTCACACTATGCTCACTCGTATCTAC
>JALYYM010000688.1 GCA_030946565.1 Bacteroidota bacterium
ATGCGATAGAGCTCGCTGCGGATGTTGCTAATTATCTATTTGATACGGTCACTTCAACCTTGCAGGTTATAGGGCATTCCAATGAAACGCTTTTACAAACTGAATCAGTTTTTGCTGATAAACCGGCCGCGATGTCCGTTGCCGAAAAATTGGTTGCTGAATTTAAAAATGATTGCAGTAATCCTGTAGGGTTACACCTGGTAGAACATATTTTGCTACGTCCCCGAAACAACACATTTGATCTTATGCAGGTGTGCCTGCATGATTGTGATTGCCTTTGCGAAATTGATCCTTACACCTTTCGTGCATCAGTTGTATTGCCTTACGATGCAGGGCATTTTGATAATATGGATTTCAGAAAATATTTTGAAGATAAGATCCGTGAAGAAGCGCCTGCACACGTTATGCTTAAAATTTGCTGGCTGAATAATGATTTGATGCGGGAGTTTGAAATGGCTTATAAAAGATGGATCGAAACACTTGCCGCATTTTCATTTGAACAAACAATTACCACTAAAGATGATTTTAAAAGGGCAAATAATGAGATGATTGAACTGCTCACTTTGTTATACAGCGAATATCCTGAGGCCAACCTCCACGATTGCGTTGAAAGCAAAGAAGGCAGCAACACCGTACTACTTGGAAAAACCGTTTTAGGAACTTTTAAAAGTTAATTAAAATGAATACAACAAACTTCTACCCGGTATTTGAAGCCGACCAGATGCTTACCAACAGGCACCTCAACAACCTGTTTAATTATCTTGAACAACAGGACCGGTTAACGCGTATAAAGTTAATCGGCAGCGGCATTGTATGCGGACTTGAAGTTTCATTTCAGCAAAGTGATTCTATAAGTATTTCAAAAGGTTGCGGCCTTACTTCACAAGGCTATCTCATAACTTTTTGCTCTGCAAAATTTACACATATTATAACCTACGCCACAAAGAATTTTCCGGCAGATATACTTTTTATAAAACAATGCGAAGATGACAAAAGCAACCCTAAACCATTTTATAGAGATGAATTTAAGGATGGCATTTTTCAATTGCTTACTTCCATACAATTCGAAAATTTAAATGCCGATGAAAGGCAAAATGCAATTGCTCTCGTTAATAATTCATCAGTTGATTTAAACAAATTTGTTGTGGTTCTTTTTCTTGAAGCCGACGAGGAAGCTTTAAAAAATTGCGATACCAACGATTGCAATGATAAAGGAAGCCAGATGGATTTTGAAGTGAAAGCACTTCTTGTTGAAAAAGAAATCATTGACAAAATAAAACAAGAACAGGTTGTTCCGCCGGCAGGAAATCCGTCAGTTAAGCCTGACCTGCATCATGTTGAATTAAAACGTTACAATGTACCAGTACAGGATTTAAAAACAGCCGATGAAGTGTTACAGGCTTTTGCAAATTTAGTTGATGATGCTAAATTGAAAAGCATCGCGGAAGTATTGAATTATTGTTTTGTGCATTATTATTATTTACTGGAAAATGAAACTTCTAATCCCTTTGAAAATGTTTGGGAAAGATTTAAAAAACTGCGTGATGAAATTTTAAAGAACAACCCGATACTGATTCAGTATTTCTATGATTTTATTGATGATGTTTTAAAAGCATATTATGAATTTAAGCACAAAGTGTTTGAGGCAAGTTCATCCTGCTGCGGAGATGAAATGAAATTTCCTCTGCACCTCACGCTCGGTGAAGCTACCGTAAACACTGCATCACAGGTACGCTCTGGTTACCGTGAGTACTTTATTTATTCTCCTCTTTTCAGCGATCAAAAAAACAAATTGGCTGAAGTGCGTTTACTTTTTACACGCCTTAGATTATTGATCACTGAAGTTGATTTTATTGCCATTACTGATTTTGAAAAACGCCTGGTAGAAATTACCCCAAGCCGTTATGGCTATATTGATCTGTCAGGCCGGTGTATCCCATATCATTATAAGGTAACTGATAAAGGCAATGAATTATACCGCTATTGGAGTTATGAAAAAACAAGCCGTGGCAACGAACGTTTTAATTTAGGATACAACGCCTTTCAATATTGTGCTGCGGATAATGTAGTGCGTCCGTTGCTTTATGATATAGAACGTTTTGATTTTTTTAGAATAGAAGGCCACATCGGGAAAAATATAACAACTGCGATCAGTTTAGTTAAATCTATCCAGCAACAAAACAATCTTCCTTTTGATATTGCAGCATTGAGTGCTGATTTTATTGGAGCGCTGGTAAAGGGCGAAGAGCCGCAATGCGTTATCCAGGACCTGGAAAGTGATTATCGTATGTTGATCGCTGATTTTATTTGTAAAATACATGATGCCTGGTGCTTTGTTGCACGGCTGCCATTTACATTGCCCGTAAGAATATTAAGTTTTACCGCCGCTACTTTTTCAAATGCCAGCTCTGAAGATGCATCGGCGGTTAAAAATACCATCGCTTTTAATCCTGCAGTTTTAGAAAAGTTAGATCATCCTTTTGCATCCGCACTGGTAAATGAATTCCAGGCGATAAAAAAATATGTGAAAGGCGATACGCTTTTAAAACTTTGCAATCCTGCTGCTAATACTATAGGTTCTGCATTTATTCAAATGAAAGGGGATTTTTCAAATCCTGTTACCATTAATACAGCCCAGCCTGTAACGTTGGTACAGTTTCACGCTTTCGAATTTATTGATGCAGTTGAAAGTGTTTTGGAATTGGTTATGAATTTTGAATTGTCTGAAGTTAATACACTTGAATTAAAAAGCCGTTACGATCGCTTTGAAAAAGAAGTGGGGGTTGTTAGCCATTTTGCAATTTCATTTTTGCAACAGTTAGAAAATAATGATAAAGCCCATTTAAATGATCTTGCTTCTGATCTTTATCTTGATCTGTTGATATTCAATTTAGAAATGCTTTTGCATTTATGTTTTGTGGAACAGGTAGAAGCATTGAAAAATGAATACCTGAGGAGGATGGCGCAATATCGCCTGGCAAAAAATTTCAGTTACTATTTTAAAACCCATGGTGGTATTGAACATAAAGCCGGTGTGCCACGTGGCGGAACATTCATTCTTGTTTATTATGAAGAACTCAGAAATCGTTTCATAGATAAAAGTTCACTTTTTATAAACCAGGAATTGAGCACTTTAATGCTCACGCACTTTCGTGAAATTATAAAAGCTGATGTGCCTTTAGATACACTTACTTATAAAACAAAATTGTTACAAACAGCGATCTTATATAAAGATCCTGAATTGTATGCCCGCTTTAAAGATGTGCTCACCAAATATCTTGACGATTGTAAAGATTTGCCTGATGATATTCGTACTGACCTTACCGGTATAATAAATGAAGAACCCAAGCGGCCACATTTTCAATTGACAGACGGAATGGTGATCGCTGATTTTTATATTCCGTATATGTGTTGCAGCGATTGCCCGCCTGTCGCATATATACTGCCTGAAAAGCAGCAGGATCCTGCAGAAGATCCAACAATAAAAATTGATAAAAACAGCTTTTGCAGTAATGATAACACACAGTTTCCAATTATCGTAACACCTAAAAACGGTGCAGCTACTGGTACCGGAGTAAGTGTTTTAGCTGATGGCAATTATGTATTTGTACCTGCCGCCGCCGGTGCAGGCTTGCATACACTTACGTATACCGCCAACGGAAAAACATTAAGTCTACAGGTAGAAGTAATTGCAACGCCAAAGCCTCAATTTAGTTTTACTACAAATGTGCAAGACGGCGTAATGACTGTTATTTTGAAAAATGAATCACTCTTTACAAATGACCAAACTACTTATGAATGGTTACTAGATGGAGTTAAATTTTCTGAGAAAAAAGATCCTGATCCAATCAATTTTAAAGTAGATTCATTACCACATACTATTTTATTAAATGAATCTAACGGTCAATGCCCTTCCCACTCTGATGAAGTAAAAATAGAATTGGAATTGGATAAAAGAGAAATAAAAGTATGCAGAGATGTAAAAAAACTGGCGCTTGAATCTGGCCTTCCACCCGGTGGTGCTACTAAGATTTTAATCAATGAGGGAAATATTATGGATGATCAATTGGTTATTCATCCTGCTTCGGCCAATGTAAGCCAGACAACGGTATTTAATGTTTCTTATTTAGTAAATGGAAAACAGACAGATGTTAGCATAACTGTAGTTGTAGTAAATGCGAATTTCAGTATGGAATTAACAAGGGCAATTGCTGCTACTAATGTGCCGCCAATGATGTTAACAGTAAAGCCTTTGGGCGAATCGCTAACTGAATCTACATGGACAGTTGGGCAAGACGTTAACCTGATCCCTAATGTTAAAGATGGAATACCTTTTCCATTATCGAACCCCAACTTTAATCCAGAGCAACCTATTTTTGTCAATCATCATGCAGAAATAAAAACAGATAATGAAACCTGCACAGATGACAAGGAGTTTAATATAACAAGAGATATTATTGCCAAGCATCTCAATAACGGCCCTTTTAATAATACCGGCTCTTAATGACCAGGGAAAAAAATCATATTATACAGAAGCAATCAATTGAAATAACTTTCGGTGATTTGGATAATAGCATGGGTATGCAAAACCGTATTGCAGAAGTGTTTTATGAAAATCTTCAGCCACGTATAGAAGTTTTGTTTGATGAATTATTTGGTAAGAATTATTATGCTTCAATAGATAAACTTGAAATTGATTGCGGCTTGCTAAATAAAAAAAACTGGGAGCAGGAGTTTACTGAACAGGCCATTCGCAAAATGAAAGAACAATTAGTCCAGGCAAATAAAAAAGCGGTTGATTTTAAAAAGATTGAAGAAACAAGTGCTGCTGAAACTTTTTTGTTTTTTCTAAAAAATGGTTATTTGCCCTGGAACAAACGTATTGATTCAATTGCTGAATTAGAGCAACTAATAAGTATAGATGAGCAACTGGTATTACAACTTAAAAAGTTAATTACGCAGCAAGCTAAAGTTGCAGAACGGTTAGCATACCAGTTTTCAAAAAAATTTACTGCAAAAATTATTGCTGCAATAACTAAAGGAAAGAAAAAGAAACTTGATGAAATCTCTTCGTTGCTTGAAAAATTAAGTTCATTTCAAATTGATAAACATATTATTGAAGCTGCAATTCTAAACGCTTTTGCCACAGATGAAAAAGAAACAATCGTTGATGATCTTATAAAAAAGAATGACAAGATCGAAAAGGAAAACAAAAATAAGATAGAAGCCATTTACATTGTGAATGCAGGTTTGGTTTTGCTTCATCCATTTCTGCAAACACTATTTGAACATTTAAAACTTACCAAAGAAAATATATGGTTAGATGAAGCTTCACAACATAAAGCTGTATTGGTCTTAGCGTTTCTTGCAACAGGCAATGATGCATTTGAAGAATTTAATTTAATGCTTAATAAAATTTTATGTGGTGTTGCGATAGATGAAGTAGTTGTAACCGAACAACAACTCAGTGAAGAAATAAAAAATGAATGTGATGCCTTATTAAATAATGTAATAACACATTGGAGTGTTTTAAAAAACACCAGCATTGAAGGTTTGCGTGAAGCCTTTTTACAAAGAAATGGAAAGCTTTCAAAGGTTGATAACGGTTGGCTTTTGCAGGTAGAACAAAAAGCGATTGATGTTTTACTCGGACATCTACCCTGGGGAATAGGTTTTGTTAAATTACCATGTATGAATGAAATGTTATTTACAGAATGGGCTTAGTAAATGAATAATAAAATTAAATCATAATGCACTAAATGGAACTTGCAACAAAACAAAATAATACAGCAACCGCTACTAAAAAGCGAGGGAACTTTTTTGGTAAAAAGAGTGATCCACCTTTTTTTGCTCCTGCATTCATACAGCCAAAACTCACGATCGGCGTTGTTGATGATCCTTATGAAAGAGAAGCCGATACTATTGCAGATAAGATAATGCGAATGAATGATAATGAAATACTGCAGACAAAACCATCTCCCATAACCATTCGAAGAAAATGTGCTGCATGTGAGGAAGAAGAAAAACTTCAACGCAAAGAGGATGAATCAAACGAAGAAAACAATACAGTTCACGGCAAGGAAAAAGGTTTTGATGCTGGTTTAAATAATATTGAAAATTCTTTGCAAAGAAAATGCGCTGAATGCGAAGAGGAAGAGAAAATACTTAGAAAAGAAATCAGCAATTCAGTGCCTCAGGTTAGCGCTGCTTTGCATCAAACCTTACAATCATCCGGTCAGGCATTAGAAAAAGCTACACAATCCTTTATGGAGTGGCGCTTTGGGTTTGATTTTGGTAAAGTAAAAATTCATGATGATTCAACTGCGAATCAATCATCCAAAGACATCAACGCACATGCTTATACACATGGTAATCATATAGCGTTTGCTGCCGGGAAATATCAGCCTAATACAGATTCTGGAAGGAGATTGCTTGCTCATGAGCTGACACATGTCGTTCAACAGACCACAACTGGGGCGATGCTGCAGCGTCAAAGCACCAAGAACGTCCTACGCCATAGCGGCCGTTGGACGGATATCGATGACATCACCGTGCTGGGTATGTGGGCGAAGGAGACGGCGATCAACAAGCTGTGGTTGGAGTCGACCCTCCAGAAAGTTCAAGAGCACCCCGAAAGGGTATCGGAGTTGGTCGAGGCGGTTCTTCCCAAGCTGCGGGCGACCCTGTACAGCCAGCAGGAGTTCAGCGGATCCGCAGAAGCCCGAAGAGATGCCGACGAAGCCCTGCAGGCGCGGTGGCCGCTTCCCGGGTTCGAGGGGATTCGCGACCAAGTTCTCGAGGAGTTCTTAACGAGGTACACCAAGCAGCTCGAGCAAGCGCTCGCACACACTCCCGAAG
>JALYYM010000692.1 GCA_030946565.1 Bacteroidota bacterium
GATCCACAAAGGTTCCGGCGTCTTTATTTAAGTGCATGGCAATAATATTAAGAAATAATACTTTGCCTGTGCCCGTCATTAAATCGAAGGGGCCAGGCACACCGGTTTGCGACTTTGCAGCCGGAAAAGGAAAGCCATCAAAAACCTTATGATAAGCAAGATGCTTGGTATCGTTAATAGAAGGGTCCATCATATTTTTGTAGCCCGTAGTTCCATGCAGGTATGATAACTGGTCGAACAGAAAACTGCGTTCATCCGTAACCGTTAGATTTGCATTGGGCATGGGCGGCAGCTTTGGATTCACCACCGTTTCAGTTACGGCTATTTTATGTGGAAAGTATTTAATCCCATTTGCAGGATTATAGGTAGCAGGGTCAACCGCTCCCAGCGTTGTGCCATCATAAGCCATTTCATTTATAAGGAAGGTGGTTTTATTTAACCCTTCGGCGGTGAGCACCTGTCCCGTAAATCCATCAAGGGCATTGCCACCATAATACACATTATTGTTAGGGTCAAAATCGGGAGAGCCCGGATAATCGGGCGTTACAATTCCGTCAGCATCAATAGTATTGTCGAGCGAATCATGAAAAGCGCCCAACATATCCTGTGCCCACAAATATTGTTTACTAAGGCTTTGCCCCATTGCAGCGGGGTTTAGCGTTTTGTCCATTTTACTTCTGTCCCAGCGCATGGTGGAGAAGTTGGTTTGATAATCGGCGGCGACTTTTTGGGGAAGTTCCATATTACCAGATATAAAATCGGCAAATTGAGGAAAAGGGCTTATTGGGGGTATATGCTTTGAATCTTTGGCAAAATTACCCACCATCTTCATAAACTCATCATCTTCTTTATAACCATTGGGCACGCCGCCGGTAAACATTCCATCAAAACCTTCCGGTTCCATTGCAGCCATTTTTTTTATTATGGGCGACCACACAATGCTTAAGCCCAGCCCGGAAGCAGCGTTCAAGGTGCGCAGCAAATACCTTGAATATTCATAATTTTCAATACCCAGTGTATATGATGTTGAATCGGGCTTGTTAGGTACCAGTGGATCAAGGTCATCAAGATTATAACCTATCGCTTCATCAAAAGGTTCCCCGCTTTGAAATAATTCATTGGCAAACAGCATTTCTTCTGCTGTATTAAAAATGGAGCGATTGGTGATTTTAATTTGTGATGATGCAATATTTGATACTGCAAAAATTAAAAGAGAGAAGAGGGATAATTTTTTCATAGTAAATTTTTTATAGGTTTAAACAATATATTCTTACAGGATTAGGATCCTGTATTTAGTTCAATAGGGCGGGTTTTAATTTATACGAAGAATTGCAAAAAAAAGTTGCAGCGCTAAAAATTAATAATCAGATATTAAGCCGTTAGTGAAATAAATAGAATTGATTCACAGCTTCGCAGACATACAAGCTCCATATACAAACAAACATGCTTCTATTTAAAGACCTCATCGCTTACGCCTTTATTTATTTTATACAAGCTATACCTGATTTCTATTTTGCCTTTGTTGTCAGCATTTTTAGTAGTTGCGCTCTTGCGTGTAGAAGCATCATCATAGTCAAACGTAACGCCCTTAGGCATTTTGTAATCTTTTGTATTAAAAGTAAAAATGACATCATCGGGCAAACCATACGCGGTATAGCTGCCATATTTCAGATCGAGCGTGTAAGTGCCATTATCCCTGGTAGTCGTTTGCGACTTAACTATCACGGCATTTTTTTCATCAATATAAATGCTAGAAAGAATAATGTTGTTTGCTTCGTCTGTTGGTAAAAGCTTTAAAATTTTTACAGGCTTACTGTTCACCGTCGTACTACCGGCATCAATTACAGTAAAATCATTCCCGGAAATAATATTGTTAAGCGTGATTCCCACCGCCCCTTTAGGAACAAACGAAATGCCTTTTTCATTTTTTATTTTCAGCTTTGCCGGCGCTTTGAAATAGACTTTTACATTTGCCTTCGGTACTTTCAAAAACGAAACATCAGTCGTCATAACCGCATCCGCTTCATAATTATTTACGCGATTAAGTTTATCTCTAACCTTTTCTAATAATGGATTTGAATCCTGCGTAAAAGCAGAAGATAAAATGGAAAGGGAGATAAAAAAAATGAATGAAAATTTTTTCATAAGGTGGTGTTTAATAAAGGTAAAACTTTTGGAAAGTTTATTTGGAAGTATATAATCTAATGATGTACCTGCTGAACTTTCCAAAAGTAAAATGACGAACTAAACTTTTGGAAAGTTTCTTCGGAAGTATATAAGTTTATAATGTATCTGCTGAACTTACCAAAAGTTAAATAACCTAACTTAAAATATCTTTTTTATTAAAAATAAAAATAGCTGCTCCTACAAAAATGACAATGTAAGCGCACAGAACGGCGAGGCTCCTCATCACCGCAGGTAAATTACTTATGGAGCCTTTGATCGTCTGTCCGTCAGCGTTAGCGCCAATATAAAAAAAACCTTTCCAGCCAAGCATGTGCGTGGTAAAGAGATAAGGCTTTACGGTATTATCATAAATTGGAATGCGCATCTCACTGAGAATGGTCAATACAATAATAATGGCAACAGTTGCGACAATCGGCCCGATAGAATTTTCTGAAATGCTTGAAAGAAAAAACGAAAGCGCTGCTACCACTATCAAAGCGATAGCGGCGAAACCGAAGGCGGCAAAATAACGCCA
>JALYYM010000705.1 GCA_030946565.1 Bacteroidota bacterium
CAGCGGGTAAAGCTTGCCTCTTTTCTTGGTAAAGGCAGTGGCCAGGGAAACCTGCTTTTTATTTTTGATGAGCCAACTACAGGCCTTCATTTTCATGATATAAAAAAATTACTTACTTCTTTTAAAGCGCTGATTGAACAAGGTCATTCTATTCTTGTCATTGAACATAATACGGATGTATTAAAATCTGCGGATTGGATAATTGACCTTGGCCCCGAAGCAGGTGATGGTGGCGGAAACCTTGTGTACGCGGGTGTTCCGACGGGATTGAAGCATGTGAAAGAAAGTTATACGGGAAAGTATTTATAGTTATTTAAATAAGCTAAAGGAATCTTTTAGAAGAGGTTTATAATTTTTTAGTAGCGATCAATCATGAATTATTTTCGCATTGATCACTTGTCGTAATGCCAATAACATTACAAATCGATAAAAAATTAAGGTTAGGTTATTTTCAATTCATTATGTTTTTCTAATAAAATATTCAACAATTTTATGGAATAATATCTATTATTTTTTATCAACAAAATAAAATGAGATCGCAGTTCTTTAATAAAGCCTTTAGTTTTTGCGGTTGATAGTAAGCCTAAAGTTCCAATACAATTAATATTTAAATTTTCTGCGATACTCCTCGCTTTTTTTATCGTCTATTAACAGGAAATCTGCTTTAAGTTCTTTGTAAAGAATAAGTGATTCAGACTCTCCATATCCCATTAAAAAAGTCAAATCATTAAAGCTTGTTATTTTGACAACTTTAGATTCAAAAAAATCCGAAATTCTTTTATAAAATTTAGTGGCTTTGTTTGAAGTTATTTCTTCCCACACTGCATTAGATATTCTGATTTTATCAAACAATTTATTCAATATTTATAGTTCATCTATAAGTGCAAGAGAAAAAATAGGCCCTGAATCGGCAATTATAAGCCGGCTTTTCACCTTATTTTAATTTTTCAATATCATTCAAAATATCATCTTGCGTCAAATTTGAAATTGAAATTTTCTTTTTTGAAAGTTCAGTTTCAAATTCCAAGCGAGGCACTCCTGAAAGTTGTGCTGCCTTGCCAATAGTTAACTTTTGGAGTTCGTACAATTGTATAGCAAGCGTTAATTTGATTCTTTTTTTTAAATCGTTTTCAGACTCGTTCAAGGCTAAAAGAATGTCACCAGGAAAATCAATAGTTATGGTTTGGCTATTCATAAATTCTCGTTTACATACAAATTAGATATTTTTTGGTGGATATTGCTAATAATAAGACTCGCGGTATACTAAATTTTTTTTTGCTTTTCCGTATTTCCTTCAGCCCGGAATTTTACAATCTTTGTTATCAAATCCAAAGGCATAGGTTCATTTAACGGAAATTGTACAGACCCTTTTCCCTGTTTGTATTTTGCCAATTCTTTTTCAAATGCTTTATGTCCTGACGGTGTTGCATACAGCCCGATGTGGTTTTCATAACCTGCAAAATAAATAAGCGACTTACCATTTAATTTATAGGCAGGCATTGCATAGCTTACACTTTCATCAGCAGCAGGTGCGGCTTTTGTGATAGTTTGCCGCACCTGCTTTAAAATAGTCTGAGTTTCTTTTGGAAACGCCTTAATGTATTCATCCACATTAGTCGCTTTGATAATTTTCATAAAACAATTTGTTAGGTTATTTTTTTATGACTTATGCATCTTCCAGTTTTTTTATATCAAATTTTTTCATTTTCATAAAAGCATCCATAACGTTCTGCCTTCTTGCGGGATCGCTCATAAGCCTGCCAAGCATTGATGGTACAATCTGCCACGATACGCCAAATTTATCTTTCAGCCAGCCGCATTGCGATTCCTGGCCGCCCTCGGTAAGCTTGTTCCAGTAATAATTTATTTCTTCCTGGTTGTCGCAGGGCACCACTATTGATACGCCTTCATTGAATGTGAAACCGTGCGGGCCGGAACTATCCATGGCAGCAAACAATTGATTATTTAATGAAAACTGCGCATGTTTAATATAACCTTCTACATCAGGTTCGCCTTTTTCATAACGGCTGATCATTTTTACTTCTGAATCTTTTGGCGATCCATTCTCTTGCGAGAAAACACGGGTGTAAAAACTAATCGCTTCTTCAGCTTTGCCACTTTGCTGTTGGGTAAACATTAATGACGGCACTATTTTTTGTGCATTATCATTGCCCATCATCAATTGCCAGTTTACGCCAAATTTATCCTGGCACCATCCATACTTTTCACTCCAGGGATATTTATCCAGGGCCATCATTACACTACCACCCGCTGATAAGTGATCCCATTTTTTATCAATCTCTTCAGTGCTATCGCAATAAACAAAAAATGAAATTGACGGATTTATTTTGAACATCGGGCCGCCGTTCAGGCCCATAAATTGAATGCCTTCTAAATCAAACATAACCACCAATGGATTTTGAGAAGTGATGGATGAATTGTCAAAAATGGAACAATAATAATCTGCTGCTTCCCTGGCATTTCCGTCAAACCATAAGCAGGGATATATTTTATTTTTCATTGCTTTTAAATTTTGTTTAAGGGTATAAAAGTAACACCGAAAGATTTTATTTACAGTGTGTATTTGTGACATTCTTGCGGGTGGTTTGCGACTTTTTAAAGAAAGAAATTTTATTAGCTACTTTATTTACCTGTGTACTTTTCGTAATTAATAATGAAAACACTTAGTAAGATAATTGCCAAAGCGACTGTTTGCAAAAGGCCAATTGTTTCGCCGCCAAAAAATACACCTAACAAAACAGCGACTACGGGGTTCACATAGGAATTGGTACTTACCTGTGTGGCAGGCCTTACCTGCAGCAGCCAGATGTAAGCGCTGTAACCTGCAAGGGAACCCATGGTGATGAGGTATATAACGGACAACCATGCACGAAGATGAACTTCGTGAAAATGAAAATGATTTACCTCACCAGTGGAGATAGACAAAATCAAAAATGATAATGCGGCAAAGATCATTTGCCACGAAGCGCCCACCATTGTGTTGCCGCCGGCATTGTATTTTGAATATAAAGAACCGACTGACCAGGAAATGCTTCCAATAACCACCACTGCTAAAAAAATAAACTGCATTACATTACTGCCGGGAGAAAGTTTGGAAAATAATTTTTCGCCAAATAAAAGGACAACGCCCAAAAAGCCGGTGATAATGCCGGTGATAATGTATTTGTTATTAAAATTAGCTTTCCTGTTTCTTGCATCAAACAACACGAACCATACAGGCGCCGCCGACACAAGCACGGCAACAAACGAACTGGGAAGCGTTGTTTCGGCCCATATAATAGCGCCATTGCCGATGAACAATAAAAGATTGCCGACGATAAGCGATGTCTTTATTTGTGGCCAATATATAAGCGGATATTTTTTTACTGCGCACCACGCAAGCAAAAGAAAACCCGACGCAAAGAAGCGCAATGCTCCCAAAAGAAATGGAGGAAAATCTCTCTCCGATGCCTGGATAAAAAAGTAAGTGGAACCCCAAACGATGTAAACAATTGCAAAGGCAAGTATTACAGTTGCTAACGGCGCATGTTTGTGAGAGTCATCCTGCATAAGCGTGCAAAGATGCTTCGGCGGTTGTTATTCACAAAAAAGGATTTAGGAAAAAATGCGTAGGCATAATTGCGGATAAGATCATTTTAGAATTTGATCTTTCTTGTGAAGCAAATCAAAATAACTTCCAAGGCCTCCGTGTATTGCCTGTTCGAAAGAAGCCCTCATGTCCAAAGGCTGCGGATGTTTAAATTTCCATAGCGTAAAATAATTTTGAAAGGCTTTATCAACATTTTCCATTCCAATACTCTTTTCCAGCAGATATACCCACTCAGCCGTTTTTATATATTCAGCCATGCTATAGTCATCATTACTTTTAAAATCCGCTGAAGCTGTTTCGACGGCAGGTTGAATCGGTATTTTACCAAATGAATTATAAAGGGTGGCCTGGAAATCGGGTAAATTAAGTTTCTTTAATTCCTCATTAAGCTTATTGCCGTACATAACGTTACCCCGGTATTTTTCAGCTTCATATCTGAACTCATAATAGGTATTCAGCCCCTCGTCCATCCATGCATGCTCACGTTCGTTGGTGCCAAGCATGCTCATAAACCAGTTGTGGCCTACTTCGTGTGCAATTACTGCATCAAGCGTTTCTTCTTCTGCGTTTGGGCTTGTGATAAGTGTAATCGTAGGATACTCCATACCACCACTTAAATTATTTGCAGGCCCTTCTATTGCCTGTACTACCGGGTATGCATACTCGCCAATCCAATGAGTGTAATGGTGAACAGCATCTTTTACAAAATCAATACTGTTTGTCCAGGGAGTATTTCTAAGTTGATGGTAGTAAGTGAAGGCATCAGCGATGTTGCCAGATGGCAGGCGAATCGTGTCATATTCTATGACCAATCCTTTTTCGGCAAACCACGCAAAATCAGGAACACTATCGGCATAATAGCTAACAGTTTTGTCCGGCGCTGATGATGGTGATACATAGAGCATTGGGGATTTGCTATTTCTGTTAGCAGCATTGTAACTACCGATTTTTTTATAAAGATTTTCTTCTGCCGCAGTAAGTAAAACGCCCGTTGCTCCTACTACATAGGCGGCAGGCACTGTGATATTTACTTTGTATGATGCATACTCACTATAAAACTCGCCCCGGTCGAGATAAGGCATTTCGTGCCATCCATCCGGGTCGTACACCGCAGGTTTGGGGTACCATTGGCATACCATAAACTCACCATCAGCATAGCCAGACCTGGAAAAATAATAAGGCAATTGAACTTTGAAAGGTGTGGCAACAACTACAGAGTCGCCGGGTGATAGCGGCTTATTCAATAGCACTTTAATAATATCAATGTATTGCGGGTTAGGGTGTGCTTCTGTCTTCGCTGCCTCTCCATTTACTGTAAACGCAAGGTTCGTAATAAAACCACCGGTAAATTTCCTGGTATTTTCTTTTCGTAAAGGGTCATTTTTTACCTGTTGAAAAAGCGCAGTTGATTCGTCTTTATAAGCGTTTGGATAGAGGTGAAACCAAATAAAGTTCAGGGTGTCCGGCGAATTATTTATATAGCTGATTGTTTCTGAGCCGGTAATTGAATTTTCTTTATCATCCAATGCAGCTTCTATAGAATAGTGAAGGTATTGTTGCCAATAATTATCCTGCGCATTTGATGTGAGGCTTGCAAAAAGTATGAAAACAAAAACTATTTTTTTCATCGGTTGAAAATAATAACTATTACAGAGTAATCTGAATTAATTAGCGTAGCCTGTTACTCTCTTTTATAAGTTTCGAATCTTTATAAATTCCTCTTGCAGAAAAAATAAGAAAGAAGATTATGAACAAATGCATAGCAGCCCACAAACTAAAATTGCCATTGGAAAATTTACTGATCTGCCTTATGTAGAGAAAAATAATCAGGCACTCAGCTAACAGGGCAAACATGATTATGCGGAATTGAACACTCCGGTGTTTGAATAAAAAAATATTTATTAGAACACCCGTGCCCAATGCGCTGGTGAGAATGAGCAGGAAAAAATTATCGGTAGCCATTACTGCATGATAACTGTTATCGGCGGCAAGCGTACCACTATAAAAAGAAAACTCTAACGTAAGAAAAACGGCTATCACCGCCAGTATCATCCATAATGTTTGCACACGTTGTATCATGAAATATTTTTTATATGAATTTAATTAATAAAATTTTTGAGCATATTGTTTTGCATTACTTAAAACGGAAATCAACACCTGAGCGTGCCTGAAAACAAAGAGAAACATTTCTTTTATATCCATCGATTCATATTCGTGCGCTATAGTATTGCGAACATTTCTTATTTCCAATAAAGTATCGGCGTCTTGTATCAATCCCTTTTTTTCCGCCTGCAAAATCCGGTCTCTTATCGTACCAGGAGCACTTGCATCAAGTTGGTCAATGGTCTTAAATATTTTCTGTATTAGAAGATCGCTTACTCTTGCAAACCTGGCTTTTAATGCTTCCAGTTCTATTAATTGCTCTTCAGTAAAATCCGCGTTATTAATAAAATCTTTGCATCTTTCAAAAGAAATATTCAAACGGTTTGCAGCCTCATTCGCTTGCTTAAAATTTTCTTCTAAATATTGAAGCGTTTTTTTTAGAGGCATAATAAATCAGGTTCTATCATTTGAACAAACACATCGCTGAAATCTTTTTTAACTACCAGGTCAAGTTTTTGTTCCTCAATCTCTTTAAATATTCCTGTTCTTATTTTTATTTTTTCAGTGAAGTTTATTTTGTCTGAAATTACGAGAATATCAATATCCCCCCCCTTTGCGGAATCGTTCACTCTTGATCCGAATAAATAAATTTTTGCCTCCGGATCAAAGTGTAAAACATTTTTCTTTATCGCTGATATTTCTTCTAGAGTAAGCCGCATTACAGTTGCAAGTTATTCTATATTAATAAAAAGTATTTTTTGGACACTTACAATTCTGCGTATAAAGGAAATCCTTTCATCAGCTCAATTACCTCATTTTTTACTGTTGAAATTATTTTTTCATCATCCGTATTCATCAATACTTTATCAACAAGGCTCACCACTTCAGCCATATCGTTTTCTTTCATCCCCCTTGTAGTAATTGCGGGTACGCCTACCCGTATGCCTGAGGTAACGAACGGGCTTTTATCATCAAAGGGCACTGAATTTTTATTGAGTGTAATGCTTGCTTTATCCAGTGTCTCCTGTGCTTTTTTGCCCGTAATATTTTTATTGCGAAGATCAATAAGCATTAAATGATTATCAGTTCCATCGCTTATCAGGTCGTAGCCTTTTGCATTAAAAGCTTTGGCCATTGCCTGTGCATTTACCTGTATTTGCTTTGCATAATCCGTAAACTCATCAGTTAATATTTCACCGAAAGCAACTGCCTTGGCCGCAATCACATGCTCCAGCGGGCCGCCTTGTGTACCGGGGAATACGCCCATATCCAGCAGGTGGCTCATCATTCTTATGTTTCCTTTATTGTCTTTTACGCCAAAAGGATTTTCAAAATCTTTCTTCATTAAAATGATACCGCCACGTGGGCCACGCAAAGTTTTATGTGTGGTAGATGTTACAAAGTGGCAATGGTCAAATGGAGATTTCAACAATCCCTTGGCAATAAGGCCGGCAGGGTGCGCCATATCGCAATAAACAAAAGCGCCAACTTCATCGGCAACTTTCCTTATACGTTCATAATCCCAATCGCGGCTATAGGCTGAGGCGCCGCAAATGATTAGCTTCGGCTTTTCTTTCCTTGCTTTTTCTTCCAGCATTTCATAGTCTATCAAGCCTGTTTCTTTTTTCACCCCATAAAAATGTGGCTCGTATAATTTGCCGGAAAAGTTTACCGGCGAGCCATGGGTAAGATGGCCGCCCATGCTAAGATCAAGCCCTAAAATTTTATCCCCCGGCTGAAGGATTGCAAGCATCAGCGCTGCATTGGCCTGGGCGCCACTGTGGGGTTGTACATTGGCATATTCACAATTAAAAATCTCTTTCACCCTGTCAATGGCTAATTGTTCTGTTTCATCCACAAATTCGCAGCCGCCATAATATCTTTTGCCAGGATAACCTTCAGCATATTTATTAGTGAGCACAGTACCCATCGCCTCTATTACCTGTAGCGAAGTAAAATTTTCCGAAGCAATTAATTCAATTCCTTCCCTTTGCCTGTTCAGTTCTTTTTTAATTATATCAAATACCAATGTGTCTCTCTGCATGAATAAAATTTTTGCGGCAAAGATATATACAATGTACGAGGTGAGATGTACGATGTCTGTGAGTATATACTATGTGCGATGTACGAGGTGAGATATACGATGTCAGTGAAGATCTACTTCAGGATGTACGATTCAACAGCCTAAAAGCGGCGTGTTAGTGTAAACTTTATTACGTTAATTACTGACTTGCCATAGAATATGTAATAGTGTTACAGGAGTGTATGATTTTCTCAAACATCGTACATCGTTCATCGCACTTCGTACATCATAACAGCACCAAACATATTTTTCCTATATTCACTTTCCTTTTGAGGAGGCGATTTTAAACAATGAATAAATGAAGGCGATAATACCGGTTGCAGGTGCAGGAACTAAACTGCGTCCCCATACATATACAC
>JALYYM010000022.1 GCA_030946565.1 Bacteroidota bacterium
CCACTCCAAATTTGAAAGAGACATTAGGGCCGCCGGGATAAACATTCAGGTTGTTAACATTAGCCGACAAAGCGTAACCAGGAAAAATGTCATTGGTTGTCCATCCCTCGCCAATATCATAAGAAGAGGAGTAAACGTAGCTTCCTAACGGCAAGCCATACCCGCCATTGATTTGATTTCTATAATAATTGCCTTTTGTGTTCATGAAATACGGCTCGGCCGGCAAAGTATTACCGGCTACATTATTCGGTGCATTGGTAAACCGCAGGTTATTTCCTGATGGATTTACCGTTAAAAAATATGCAGACGTATCAGTTTGTAAACTGTAATGGTCACTGAGTTGGTAGTCGCTATCGCGGTAAAGTTTTGTATCTATTTTGCCATCATTCATCAGCCCCCAAAATTCTACATAGCCTGAAGTTCCCAAAGGGCCTGTTGGTGTTGATGTGTAGAGCGTTACTTCCTGGCCGTTTCTCCATAACTGAAATTGCTCCGCAGGTGTGTTGCCTAATGATATTGCATTTAATGCCGGTTGAGAAATGCGGAACAAACCGTTTTTACCCACGTTGAATTTATAATAGGTTTTACTATAGTCAATCCAGCTATTCGGGTATTGTTGCGAAAAGCCTGCAGCCGATATGAAGATGAAAGAAAGTAATAATAATTTTTTCATTGTTGTTATTTAAAACCTTAATAGTTTTCTTTTTTGCTAAGATCAAATCTTAAAGAAAAAATATGAGTGTATAACGGATTAGATTGGTTAGCCAGGTTAGTGAAGGCGTAATCAATGCTTACATTTTTTATTTTGAAACCAGCGCCTAAGCTTGGCTGGTATATCCATACTCTTTTTTGATTAGTAGTATCTCCATCGGCAAGTGCTTTTTGAAAATTATAAATGCCGCCTCTTACGAAAAAAACATCTTTTATAGACAATTCAAGGCCCGCGTGTGGATCAACACTTACAGGATTACCGCTGATAATTGTATTTCTTTTTCCATCGAAAGTAAAGTCCAGGTCTGCTTCTGCTAAGAGGTTCACAGAAGAACTGAATTTAAAATTGTAAGAATTACCTATCGTTAACCTTGGTGCAGTGAGCTCTGTTGATTTTACAGGAATATCATTTTTAGTCAAATAAAGTACTTCTTTTTCTTTTTCGCTAAAAGTGAACGACCATGCATTAAAAGTGGTCGTAATGTCTTTAGCAACCACACCCAATGCCCAGTTATTTTTTTGTAATTTAAAACCCGCATCAAAGCCAAAGCCCCATGCAGATGCGAAGTGGCCGACCTTTCTATATATGATTTTGGCATTTCCGCCAAAGCTCATTTTAAGAGCATCATCATCTTTTATTTTTTGTGCAAATGAAAGTAAAACTGCATAGTCTGCTGAAGAGAACGTTGTAATATTTCCATAGTTGATACTTCCATCGGGTTCAACGAGGTATAAAGTATTTGGAATGTCATCCACCGCAAATCTTAAGATGGAAAGGCCCAACGTTCGCCGGTTATCGCTTACAGGAATGGCAACGCTTCCATAATCATATTTGCCGATATTGTCGAAATAACTTGCGTGCATAAAATTTAAAGATGGATTATCCTGTACGCCGGTTAAGGCTGCAGGGTTCCAATAGCCGGCAGTGCCATCCTTTACGGAAGCTGCTTGTGCCGCACCCATGCCAAGGCCGCGGGCGCCTGCGCCGATATTCAAAAATTCATTGGAATATTTTCTAAACTGCGCAAATCCCAGGCATGGAAATAACACCAGGAAAAGAATTTTTATAATTTGAGAAATTCTCATAAGGAGGAAAATCAGTTAATGGATAAATTCAGTGTATGTTTTCCAGCTATTTAAAACGATTGTTGGTAATATATATTGTTTATAGGATAGTGCAGCGCTATATTAAAATTAAGTAACTTCTGCAAATACTCAATAGATCATTCATACCCGTTTTTAAATAATTTCTAATCAATATTTTACTTATCTAAGAATAAAATTTAACCATACTTAAATTTTAAATAAATAACTGTTTAATGTAAACTTGCAGGAGAAGAGATAAAGTTACCGGGACGCAAATTTAATTAAATCCTTTGAGTGTTATCTGCTTTTGTGGACTATTTTTGATCCCCTCTGCATCGCAGCAGTTTACTTAATTTTTTTGAAAATTTATATGGAAGATGTAATTGCTGAATTGAAATGGCGTGGATTAATACAAGACATTATGCCCGGCACCGCTGAGCAGCTTGTAAAAGAATGTACCACTGCTTACGTGGGGTTCGATCCTACTTCAGACAGCCTGCATATCGGCAGCCTTATCCCTATTGTGTTACTCGTTCATCTGCAAAAGGCAGGTCATAAACCCATTGCGCTAATCGGTGGCGCAACGGGAATGGTGGGCGACCCTTCAGGTAAAAGCGAAGAGAGAAACCTTTTGAGTGCAGATGTGTTGAACTATAATCTTGAGGCAGTGAAAACGCAATTGGAAGGCTTCCTGGATTTTAGCAAGGAAAAGCCTAATGCTGCCGAGATGGTCAATAATTATGATTGGTTCAAAGAGATAACCTTCCTGGATTTTATAAGGGATACCGGCAAGCATATTTCGATAAACTATATGCTGGCAAAAGATAGTGTTCGCAAACGGCTGGATGGAGAAAATGGAATGAGCTTCACCGAATTTACTTACCAGCTTGTACAGGGCTATGATTTTTATTGGTTGTATCAAAACAAAAACTGCAGGCTCCAGTTTGGTGGCAGCGACCAATGGGGAAACATTGTTACAGGTACTGAATTAATAAGAAGAAAATGTGGTGGTGAAGCTTTCGCTTTTACTTGCCCGCTTCTCACAAAAGCTGACGGTGGTAAATTTGGTAAAAGTGAAAAAGGAAATATTTGGCTGGACGCTGGAAAAACTTCGCCCTACAGCTTTTACCAATTCTGGCTAAACACTGCGGATGCGGATGCAGAAAGATTTTTGAAAATATTTACTTTTTTGCCAAAAGAAGAAATTGAAAAATTGGCTGCAGAACATAACGGGAAAGAGCATGAACGGATTCTTCAAAAGAGGCTGGCAAAAGAACTTACCTGCTTTGTGCATTCCGAAAAAGATTACGAATTTGCTTTAAAAGCATCGTCAATTTTATTTAGTAACGATACCGCACAAACGCTAAATGAACTTACAGAAGAACAATTACTGCAGGTGATGGAAGGTGTGCCGGCAATTGAATTGACAAAAAATGAATTGAATGAAAACAATGATCTGCCTTCACTATTGGCATACTCTAAAATATTTTCCAGCAAAGGTGAAGCAAGAAAAATGATTTCGGGCGGTGGTGTTTCTATCAATAAAGAAAAAGTTGTTTCGGTTGATGAAGCAGTTGATATGGAAAAATTTCTCAATGGTAAATACTTGCTCATTCAAAAAGGGAAAAAGAATTATTACCTGCTTACAGTTGTTTGAGCTTTACCGGCACTGTAGGTATTGTGCATCCTTTTAAACATACATCAGCCTATTCGGTAGATAGAATACATTCTCTTCTCGCGTGTAGAATTACCAATTATAATATATTTGAACCAATTCAACTTGCGCTAATGTATATCCTGGGTATTTCAGCTTTTTTTCACGACTCTGCTGCCGCGTTAGTAAAGGATGGAAACATTTTAGCTGCAGCCCAGGAAGAGCGGTTTACCAGGATAAAAAATGATGAAGGCTTTCCGGGGAACGCAATAAAATTTTGCCTCGATTTTGCCTCCATTTCTATTAGCGATCTTGAGTGTATCGTGTTTTATGATAAGCCTTTTTTAAAATTCGAACGTCTCTTAGATACTTATCTTGCTTACGCTCCCAAAGGGTTAACCTCGTTTATAAAAGCAATGCCGCTTTGGATGAAGCAAAAATTGTTTTTAAAAAAAAT
>JALYYM010000747.1 GCA_030946565.1 Bacteroidota bacterium
AAAATGAAAAAAAGATTTACGTTTAGTAGGCTGAAAATTTTTATTGCAGTTGCTGCAATGTCAATATTTTCAGCAATACTAATGTCCTCAAGCCATAGGGAAGCGCCCCTTATTGCTTATGACCCCCAGGCAGACAATACAGATGTATATGCTTACAGGAACCCTGCCGACCCCAATAAAATTGTAATTATTGCCAACTACATTCCGGGGCAATTGCCGGAAGATGGGCCTAACTACAACACCTTTGGAGAACATGTACGGTATGAAATTCATATCAAAAATAATGCAGCCACTAAAGGTGATGACATTACTTATCGCTTTACATTTAAAAAAGTTAACGAGGACCCTACTACTTTTTTTCATATAAGGCTTGGAAAGGAAAATCAGAAAGAGACTTATACCCTGGAAAAGTATTCAGATGGAAGCTGGAAAACAATTGTTACCAATGGTATTGTTCCGCCGCCGAATATTGGCCCCCGCTCTATACAATCACCTGTAGGGTTAAATGCTCCTGATTACCAAACATTGATGCGCAGAGCTAACATGCAGGCTACAACAGGCGAAAATGTTTTTTGCGGCCCCGTTGATGATCCGTTCTTTGCTGACTTAGGTGGCATTTTTGATTTGGGAGATGCTCCCCGTACTGATGGAACACATCCTGAAGATCACCTTAAATGCAAAAATGTATCGACAATAGCTTTAGAAGTTCCCATTGATCAATTGCAGAAAGACCATAAATCAGTTGCCCATGCTAAAAATATATTAGATGGCGAATATGTTATTGGTGTTTGGGCTTCTGCAAGCAGGCAAAAAATTAAAGTGTTAACTGTTGGTGGCGAAAGCTATACCGGCGAATGGGTGCAGGTATCAAAATTAGGCATGCCCCTTACCAATGAAGCCATTGATCCTTTTGGTGTAAAAGATTTATATAATAGCCTCAGCCCTTACCAGTCTGCTAATGATCAAATCAGGATTTTCGGTAATTATTTTTACAATCCTGAGTTAGCGCTATATATGGATGATGCACAGTTTGGTACTGCTGTACCTGCTTTGAAAGCGTTGCGCATTCAAAAAAATTCGCTTGGCAAGTTTGGCTTTGGCAATACCCAGGATGGTCTGTTTGGCTTGAAGGGCACTGCGGCATTAAATGGAACCGCTCTTGCCGAGTCTGCTTTTGGCGGGCTGTTATTGCCTGGTCCCGGAAAACCACGCTCAGTGGATATTTTCCCCATATTCAATACAGGTGTGCCTAATATGCGCCCTTTCCAATTGGCCACCGGAAAAAATGGTGATCCGTTAGCCGCTGGTAAACCTTTTATCAATAACTTTTTACCCGTTTTCGGAGATATGCTGCGGCTGAATATGGCCGTGCCTCCTACGCAAAGAAATGATAAGGATTTCAGTAATGAAGGTTTAGTGCAGGCTGCCGTATTAGGCCTTACTGATGCCAGGTTCAATACAACCACTGATCTTCAATGGATTCCTAACATGGATGGCTTTCCCAATGGAAGAAGGCTGGAAGATGATGCCATTCGTATCGAATTGCAGAGCGTAAGTGGCGTTGTACTGGCTGCTCTTGGCTTGCCTTACGATGATTATGTACCCGGTGGAAGCCTTGCTACACCTGCATTGTTAGGAGTCCTGGCTTATCATACCGGTATTGATCATAATGATACAACTTTAAATGACAATTTCCCTTATGAACAAACTCCATGGTCTGGTAAACATAATTGCAGATGCGATGTCGATCAAACAACTCCGTCTGCCAAGGTTAACCAGTTTACTGAAAAAAGTACAATAGGTTTAGCAAGCCCTGAAATAATCGCAAGCGCTTCTCCAAACCCTATAGTAAATAATAATACCATAAAATATAAACTGGATGCGGATGCTCATGTGCAAATAACATTGTACAACTCACTGGGGCAGCCGGTAAAGGTTTTGGCAGATCAAAAACAAACTGCCGGAGTACATACACTTGATTGGCAGGCAGGCAATATGACTAAAGGAACCTATTTTATACAATTATTTAAGAATCGTGAATTAAAACAAACGATTAATATTGTTAAGCAATAAAATAGTTTTATAAAAAAATATAATAGTCCATTGCTTGTTGCAGTGGACTATTATTATTTAAACTCAACTTTAGTATATGACTAAAAAAATTGCATACGCTCTTCTTATTGCCTTATTCTTAGCCGGAACTGCTTTTATTATTATGCGATATAAAAACCAGGCGGGCAAAAATGAAATATCTTATTATGTATTGCTCGACAGGAAAGGCGCTCTGGCACAAGGAAAGGAGTGGGAAAATACCAAGCTAATGGTGCGCACCTTATACAAATCAATTGCCGATAATCCAAAAGATACCAAATCTGCTTTAGCCCTTGCGACTGCTTTTATTAAAGAAGCGAGGATAACCGGAAATTATTCTTATTATGATATGGCGGCTATGAAGCAGGTTGATAATGTGCTTGCCCAGGATGAAAATAATTTCCAGGCGCTTACCTACAAAGCCCTTATCTATTTATCACAACATCACTTTGCTGATGGGCTTGCCATAGCCGAAAAAGCCCAAATGATCAATCCTTATAATTCATTTATTTATGGAATACTTGTAGATGCCAATGTAGAAATGGGGCAATATGCAGCAGCTATAAATGACGCAGATAAAATGGTTTCTATACGGCCCGATTTAAGATCGTATTCCAGGATTTCTTATTTAAGGGAAATACATGGGGATTATCCCGGCGCTATAGCTGCCATGAAATTAGCAGTGGCAGCAGGCATGTCGGGTGATGATGATGCAGAATGGACAAGAATACAACTGGGGCATTTATATGAAAACACAGGGCAGGCAGATAGTGCGGAATTGCAATATGCTGAGTCGTTGGAATACCGCCCCGGCTATGCTCCGGCTCTTGCTGGCTTAGGGCACATAGCGCTTGAGAAAGCAGATTATCAAAAAGCTATTCAGTATTATGAGCAGGCAGATACGCTTGCTATGGATTATACTTTCAAAGAAAATTTAGCTGCGCTTTACAAGCTCACAGGAAATAAGAAAAAATCAGATTCTCTTTCTTCTTTGGTAATAAATGCAATGGGCAAAGACGCAGCCCTGGCTGGCAATAATGAAAATATGGGCCATTATGTTGATAGGGAGTTAGCCAATGCCTATCTTACTATTGGTGAAAATACAAAAGCACTGCAGCATGCCCAGGCCGAATACAATCGCCGCCCGGATAATATTGATGTAAATGAAACCCTTGCCTGGGTATATTATAAAAACGGTGACTTTCAAAAGGCCGAAAATTATATAGACACTGCATTAAAGACCAATTGTAAAAATCCCGCGCTGCTTTGCCATGCCGGACTTATATATGCGAAGAATGGAAACAATGAAAAAGCAAAACAGCTATTGACAGAAGCCTTAAAAAGCAACCCCGGTATTGACCCCGGGTTAAAAACTGAAAGTGAAAATGAAATGAAAGGCTTATAATATAGAGCATCCCTATAAAGTTTTTAAAAAAGCGATCAATATTTGCAATACTGATGTCTCGTTGAATGACTGTATTAGTCACATCACCAGTTTGTTATTGGCATGAAATTTATTGCGTGTTTAGAAAATATTTTCTAATCAATAAATAATAAAATGAGTACAAGTACAAAATCAAAAGAAAACACAAGCCAGGGTAAATCCGAATCATCTGTACCAAAGGGAAAGCAAGCTGGCAAAGGAGCGAATGATAGCAGGCTTCAAGGCTTTTTTGCCGATGAGCTGAAAGACATTTACTGGGCGGAAAAACACCTGGTAAAAACATTACCCAAAATGCAAAAAGCCGCTACGTCCCAGGAACTGAAAGACGCCTTTGCCGATCACCTGGAAGTAACAAAGACCCATGTAACACGGCTGGAGCAAGCCTTTGAAGCTTTAGGAAAAAAAGCGCAGGCAAAAAAATGCGAGGCCATGGAAGGGATTACTAAGGAAGGTGAGAGCATAATAGAGGAAACGGAAGCAGGTACCAGCACCCGTGACGTAGGCCTTATACTGGCAGGCCAAAAGGTGGAGCATTATGAAATTTCCACCTATGGCGGACTGGCGCAGTTGGCCGTTACACTTGGGCTGAATGATGTGGCTGACTTGCTGTATCAAACGCTTGCTGAGGAAAAAGAAGCGGATTCATTACTAACGGACATTGCCGAGAAAAGTGTTAACTACGAGGCGGCAGAAGAGCCGGGAAATGAATAAAGCCACACTTACTCGTAACAAAATCACTTTCTTTTCGAAGCTGGCTTTGTTGTTTTTTTTTGAAGTATAACCCGGTTGTTTGTAGCCGGGTTATTTTTTTGACGTTCATCGTAAATATCTTAAAACTATTTTTTTAAAACTACTAAACCCACTAACATGGAAAAGAAAAAAAATGATAAACACTTCTTTGAGCATTTTGCTTCAAAGGTAACCTTAGCTACCGGCAGTACTCCCGCGATCCTGCTTGCGTTCGGGTCATTGGTGCTGTGGGGATTATTAGACCCGTTGTTTCACTATTCTGAAAACTGGCAATTGGTTATTAATACCGGCACTACCATCATTACCTTTCTTATGGTGTTCCTTATTCAAAAAGCACAGGACAAAGAATCAATGGCTGCGCAGTTAAAATTAAATGAACTGGTGGCTGCGCATGAGTTTGCAAGTAACCGGCTGGTAGACGTAGAGAATATGACGGAGGATGAACTAAAAGTGATTCAGAAGTATGACACGAAATTGAAAGTAAATACAAAGAAAGAAGAGTCGTTGCAACAATCACACTCCATAGATGAAGCCGATGAAAGGCATGAGCTTAAAAAAGATATTGAAGAAAATGTAAGGAAACGGTAAGGAAATAATGTATCGTACCATCAATCCGTAATATTCCTTAAGCACTCACTAAGGCAAATTAGGTCATAGCCGCTCTAAGTATTCTTTCGCTAAAGCCTTAAGGATAGCCGTGTATTCTTTTCCGTTTTTACGTTTGTATATTTTAGTGTACAACAATTGGCGAGTCATTAGGCCACTCACATACTTTAAAGCGCCGGCATCAGAAGGATCTTGCTACATAAGTTCCCTTTCATGGCAATCCCTCAATATCTCTATCATGCGTGTTGTTAATGGGCGTATACCAGTTGAAGTTTTCACAAATAAATGAACAGAAGCTTGCTTTTCAGACGCCCTTATCCAGCAATGGTTTTGCAATCGAGCTTATCTATCTGGGCTATCCCTCTTTGGGTTACAAACCAGCCTGGTTCTTTGCATCCATTCCGTACAATAGTTTTCGAGCTGATTAATTCCCGCTCCACTAAAGCTGCGAACGATCCATCGAGGTCTGCCTGCCCGAAGGGCTCATTATTTTCTTGTTTCTTAAAAGCGGCGCGGAGAGTGTCTACCATTAAGGTAGTCAGCGGCTTTTGTTTAGGAAACCGTCCCATACTAATAACTTTACCCATTCGCTCAATTTAACTAACATTCCCCGGTATTTTTTAATTTGATTTTATATAACATGTATGGGAGCAGTTGCCAAATTATTATATAATATTTTATAACAAATGCCGATGGTTGACTCAAAGTAATTACTGATACCTTCCTCAAAAAAAAGAGGCGGAATAGAAATTCCACCTCCACCACTTGATATTTGGCTCGTTATTGCGAAAACTTATTCTTTCTTCCCTGCCACAAGTTTATATACCTTGCCTGTATTGCCAGAAGGCCCAAGCATTTTAGAAGCGAGCACATATATTTCCCCATTTGAATCCTGGCCAAAGCCCTTGAGGAAATTATCAATAAGTAAGAGTGAAGGAATTGATCAATGCTTGGATATTAATGAATTGGAAAATTATTAATTGAAGTTTTACGTTCATTCCAATGGCACAAGGTAACTACCACCTTAGCACCGCAAAACAATTAAATAATAATTAGTTCGTTTTATAGATAGAAATTTATCCGATAAAACATGAATCCAAAATCCTTCTACGGCAAAATGAAAGTGCCAGCTTTCAGAGATCGCATTATTATAATTGCTGCCACTGTATTTATGATAATAATGGGCCTTACTGCGCATTGGACAGAAGCAACGGTAAATTATTTATACCGCCTGCAGGAAACTCCGTTAGATGATATTGTTATTCCGCTTATGGTTACGGGAATTTTGTTGATGATTTATTCGTTCAGGCGTCGTAAAGAGCACGTCGTATTTATAGAAAAATTGAAGCAAACCGAAGCCAGCCTGAAAATAAGCAGAGATCAATTGGAAGTATTGATGAAGTCCAGTTCTTCTATTTTATTCAGGGTTAAAACCGATGCTGACTTTACCCTTCTTTACAGCAGCGAAAATGTAAAACAAATACTTGGGTATTCTGTAGAGCAAATGTTTGTAAAGAATTTTTGGGCCGATAATTTACATCCGGAAGATGCGCCACGGGTATTTAATGAAATGCCGGAATTATTTGAAACCGGATTCATCTGTTTTCAATACCGTTTTAAACATAAAGACAGCTCCTGGCGGTGGATGCAGGCAGAAATGAAATGCCTCTATGATGCTGATGGCAAGCCTACAGAACTTTTAGGCAACTGGTGGGATATTACAAAGCAAAAAGAAGTACAGGATACTATTAAAGCGTCTAACGACAGATTTGAATTCGCTTCCAAAGCAACAAGAGATATAATTTACGATTGGGATCTTGTAACCAATGCCCTTTGGATGAGTGATGAAACTTTTAAATCATTTGGCCACGATCCCGCCGAAGCTGCCAATATGAGCTTGCCATGGTGGGAGGAAAAAATTCATCCTAATGACCATGACCGTATCTTCAATAGCGCAATGTCGGTGATCAAAAATAAAGAAGACACCTGGTCTGGGGACTATCGTTTTAGAAAAGGTGATGGAACATATGCTGATGTTTTTGACCGCGGTTATGTGTTGTATAGTGCAGCTGGCTTGCCACTCCGGTGGATCGGTTCCATGGGTGATACTACTGAGCAGAAAAAAGGAGAGCAGGAACTAATAATAGCTAAAGTAAAAGCAGAAGAATCCGCAAAAGCAAAGAGTGAATTCCTGGCCAATATGAGCCACGAGATTCGCACTCCACTCAACGGTATCGTTGGCATGACCGAACTAGCCTTGGATACCGATTTAACTAATGAGCAACGCAGGTATCTTGATAC
>JALYYM010000004.1 GCA_030946565.1 Bacteroidota bacterium
TAAAATAAGAGGAAGAGAAATTTTTATGAATGCGGGCGGAGAATCTTTTGAAATGATTCCCTGCCTCAATACAAACCGGCTTTGGGTAGAAGCAATAAAGGGATATGTAGAAAAAGTTTGAACCGTCAAAAGAAAATGTTTGTATAATAAATGTATAGCATAATGAGTTTTATAGCCGGCATTAACAATCCCCTTTTGCTACAATTGAGCAAAAGTTTGCATAAAGCCGGAAATCAATAAGGCGCTTAATATTATATTTGCAAATTCATAATCGAATAAAATCCTATTGAGCAGCAAGACTTCAGAACGAAAAGCATTTTTTAAAAAGATCAGGGGACAGGAAACCACTGAAACCGAGATGAGCTTTATTGATCATCTTGAAGTATTACGCTGGCACATTGTACGATCTGCGGCGGTGCTATTAGTAGTTGCCATTTTTATTTTCATTTATGTAGATTGGATATTTGATAACGTGGTATTTGCCCCTGCGCGAAAAGACTTTGTAACCTATACCGGCCTTTGCAACCTGAGCCACAAGCTTCACCTGGGAGATGCGCTTTGCATGCCGCCGGTAGATATTCAATTGTTGGGAAGCACGGTGAGCGGCCCCTTTATGTCGGCGATTTCCATTGCATTTATGGGCGCTATCATCATTGCATTTCCATATCTTTTTTGGGAGCTGTGGCGTTTTGTAAAACCTGCCTTAACGCCAAAGGAAGTATCTTATGCAAAAGGAAGCATCGGTTGGGTTTCGTTGTGTTTTTTCACCGGTGCAGCTTTTGGATATTATTTGTTAGCGCCGTTTACATTTAATTTTCTTGCGAACTTTCAACTGGGCACATTAGGTGTTTACAAATACCTGCCCACGCTCGATGATTATATTGATACACTCACGTCTCTTATATTAGGCTGTGGGCTTGCCTTTGAGCTTCCCGTGCTGGCCTATGTACTTTCTAAGCTTGGCATTATTACGCCTGCATTTTTAAAGACCTATCGCAAATATGCCTATGTAGTTATCCTTATAGTTGCTGCAGTTATTACTCCTTCGCCAGACTGGACCAGTCAAACAATAGTAGCTGTACCATTAATTCTTTTGTATGAAATAAGTATTTTCATAAGTAAAAGGGTTGACAGGTTAAAGGCTAAAACCGACGCAGAATGGGATTAAGATAAAACCTGCGCTGTGCAAAAAACGTTAAAACATAAACTGTTTTACGAAATAATTTTGTAACGGATAGCGTTTGAAATAAATTGCAGCAAGCTCTCCGTAAAATGAATACCGGTACCCTACATACTACTTTTGTGATCCTTTTTTCTTGGATTTTTTTTTCCTTTGTTCCGCATAATAATAAAGCCCACAAAGCAACTTACAGCATTGATAAAATTTTTAAAGGCAATAGGAAAACATTAATTGATAATCCTTATTACATCATTATTTCAAAGAAAGATTATGAGTTAAAGGTGTATGATGATCAAGGTTGGTATGCGACATATCCCTGCGTTTTTGGAAGTAATGATATACGCGATAAATACATGGAGGGCGATAAAAGAACTCCCGAAGGAAAATTCAAAGTACTGCTAAAAAAAATTCATCCTAAATGGGGTTTTGAGCTTTTGCTCGATTATCCTAATGAAGAAAGTGTTCGAAAATTTAAGGAAAGAGTTGCCGAAGGTAAAGTACCCCGAAACGCCAGGATCGGGAGTGGTATTGCCATACATGCAACAAGGCCGCAAGAGGAGTGGACAGTAGATTATTATCAAAACTGGACCGATGGATGTATCTCTCTCAAATACACTGAAGCCAAGGATCTCTACAGCTACATTCCAGTAGGCACGCCGGTTACCATAGTAGAGTAATACCAATTATTCGTTTTCTGGGATTGAAACTTATTGCATTCAAATTTTTTTTTTATTTTATTTATTACAAATAGCAACATAACATTGTAATTATCAATAATTTTATTTACTTTGAACATGATTAAAGCCTATAGATATGAGAAGTCTAATTTTGTGTTTTATTTCGTTATCCCTTCTAAGCTGCAATTCAAAAAAGGAAGATTTGAATATGCCCGGCACCTACCTGATGCTTTCGCAAACTTTAAATGATGGTACAAAAGATACCAAGTACACTTCCCTTAAACAGTTGAAAACTTACACCGACGATTTTTTTATGTATACACAAGTCAATCCCGATGATTCTGTTTCATCATTTGGTGTTGGTTCTTATAACATTGATTCGGGCAAAGTAGTGGAAAATGTAATCTACAGCTCTTCCGACACCACTTTTAATGATGTGCCTGTTTCTTATCGGCTGGAAGTTAACAAAACACCGGACGGGTATAGCCAGGTAATTCCGGAAATTGTAACCCGAAACCAGAAGTACAAGCTGACAGAAGTGTATAATAAAGTTGGCACTGATGTAAAATCTCCGCTGGATGGTGTTTGGAAGGAAACAAAATCTTATGTAATTAAGGGAAGTGATTCGGTGTTGAATAATCGCATACAATATAAATCCTTTGCTAACGGCTATTTTATGTTTGGCCAAATGGTTAAAGATTCAACTTCAAAAAGCCGTACTGGCATTGGATTTGGAACGTTTGTAATGAATGGCGACAACCAGGCAAAGGAGACTGACCTCAACTCAACCTACTCAATTATTGCCGGTAACACTTTTACAGTAGATCTCGTGATGGATGGCCCTGATAAATATTATCAGATGATCAATAATGCCAATGGCACCAAAGGCCTGGAATACTATGAACGCTTAAAGAAATAGTCCTCTTTATTGTTAGTATCCGGTGTTTACGGTTGGCCTTATATCTGCATCATTCTCTTTTTCATAAACGTAAATTTTTACGCTCCATTCAGGCATAGAATAATTGAGAGCAATTTCGATCTTAAAAGATTGCATTGCTTTTTTATTCGCATTAAGCTCCAGCATGCTGGAAGCAAAAGCCCTCGACACGCTGGGTGTATCATATTCACCCGATAGTTTATAGCTTTCACCATCCTCCAGTGAAATCTTTGCTCCGTTAAGCTGGCGGTAAATTTTTTTATAACCCGCAACAGCTTCATCATAGTTTTCTGTATTAAGCATCAGCGCCTGCCAGCTATAGGAATTCTGAAGGCTTTTTATTTGCATGATTGTACTTTCAATTGCGCCCGGAGGAGATATTTTGCTGGCGTATTCTATAATATTTCCCGACTCTGAAAGTTTTTCTCCTTTTATATTATCAAAATGAATATAATAATCTCTCGCTACTTTTTCAATATCAGAAGTAAGAGCAGGTACAAGTTTAATTTTAGTGATTTTATTTTGGGCGGAAATGTTTATCGCCGTAAAGATGAAGAATGCACAAAATATTTTTTTCATAGAAGAAGTTTTGGTAATATTTTTTAAGATAACGCAATAGGGTGATTAATTATTTTAATAAGAACAATAAAAAACGACAAGTAAAGTTGACGGGCTTATGTATCGGGCAGGAGCATACATTTTATAGATTTGCCAATACAAAAAAGATGGTATGGTTTTTATAACAATCTGTCGGGCTTGTTCAATCAAAAAATAACTTATAAAGCATCTGTGATTATTGTTGTTTTTTATGCTCAAAAAAAATTGTCTCTATATATTTCTTTAACCTATTTTACATCTATAAAAAAATTCCCTTAACTCATTAAATTTTTATCATGAATAAATTAGTAAGAGCATTAATCGCCGGCTGGGGCGCAAAAAAATTAGGAGGCGGATGCTTCGGAACTATTATTGTTTTTATTATTATTTATTATGCTTTAGGTACATGCAA
>JALYYM010000005.1 GCA_030946565.1 Bacteroidota bacterium
TTATAGATAGTCACGAGCATAATAACTAAACCTGGAATTACAAGTATAAAACAAGAAAGGAACATGGCAGATAGCGAATGAAAAAGCAGAGGGCTTATCAAAGAAAACTGGTAATACAGTAACAATAATAACGTGACAGTTGCAAAAATTGAATAAGCCAGCCTGTAATACCTGAAATATTTTCCCATTTTCTTTTCAAAAAACAATTTGGCAGATGCAGTGGCGAGCAAGCTATGAACAAGGCAATAAAAAATCCATAAAAAGGCGAGTAGTATATGTTGAATAATCAAAAGATATTTTTTGAAAGATAATAAATTATTTTATCTATTTCTCGCGTTTCTATATTGAAAAGAAGGAAGGTTAAATGTTTATGAGGCATCTGAATTATTAATAGCACAGCCTATATTTGCAAATTAAATTTTAAAAAAATTAAATGAAAAAAATCACTCTTGTAATAGCCACTTTATCGTTTGTCAGCACAATTACATTCGCCCAGGTAAATGGAACAATCAATCCATCTCCCGGTCAAAAATTTATTGTCGAAAATAAATTAAAAACGGTCAGCTCTTCAGAGATGATGGGCCAAACAATGGAATCAAACGCCGATGTTACGTCAACATATAAAATAGAAGTAAAAAGTATAAAGAATAATAACATCAACTTCCTTAACACTTTTACCGGTCTGAAAATGAATATGAAAGTGATGGAAAATGATATGAGTTTTGATTCCGATAAGAAAGAAGATATGGATGGTGATCTTGGTAAAAATTTTAAAGATATTTTGAACCAACCTAAAGATGTAGTGATGGACAAGTCCGGCAATGTAATTCTTTCAGACAAGCCTGAGTCTGCTAATGAAAGCGGCGCTGACAATCCAGCTATGCTTGCTATGAAACAAATGGGTGGCGATCCGGCAGAACAAGGGTATGGCGCTAAAATAACTTTTGAAGTAATTCCATCAAATATAAAAGTTGGCAGCAACTGGACTGATTCTTCATCGAATGGTGGTGTAACTAAAATCACACATTACACGGTAAAAGAAATAAACGGCAATGAATGTAAACTTGGACTAAGCGGCACTATTGCGGGAGATATAAAAGCACAAATGCAGGGAATGGAAATCCTGACTAAAACAACAGGTGATTTTACCGGCGAGGAAACTGTGGACTTAAAAACGGGCGTTATCAAAGAAAACAATTCTTCCACGGATGCAAAGGGTACAATAACTGTAATGGGCCAGGAAATTCCAACATCTTCCAAAATAACTTCAGTTACAACAGTAAAGCCAATATAACGTGGCATTACATTATTGCCGCAGTTTCGCAAGCTGCGGTAATTTCTTTATTCCCCTTTTGTAAATACAGCACAATAGATATATTGTCCTTACTAAGGCCTGCAGGAACTTCAATGCTATAAGAATTTTTCCCATCTTTAACATCGCTCAGGGTTTGAAAATTTCTTACTACGTTAGTACCGCTAAGTGTAGCGCCCCCGTTTTCCCCTGCTTTTATTTCAGTCATCGTTTTCTTTTCTACAAGGGCGATGTTCAGTATATTATTGGCTGCATTACCCATAAGCGAATAATTGATAATCGCTTTCCCATTCTCCAGTTTAGCAGACTGAATTGAAATCTCTGACGCCTGATCCTGTGACCAAACTTTTTTGAGTGTATTGTCAATTTTTCTTGCATCACTTCCCACCATTTCACTTTGCCCGTTTATAACAAGTTGCGGAGTGTATACACCTGCATTAAGAGCGGAAGCATAATTATATTGCCGCTCCGTAAATTCTTTAGAACTATAAGGATCTTTCCACCCGAGGCGATTCCAGTAATCAACATGAAAGGAAAGCGCAATCACATTATCCTTTGTGCTATATTTTTCCAATAATCTATCGGCCGAAGGACAACTGGAGCAGCCCTGCGAAGTAAATAATTCCAGCACAGCTACATTTTTACTGGCCGGCGAATAAGTTTTTGTTGGTGAATTATTATCTTCTTTACTTTTTACACTTGAAGAAGAAGTGCAAAACCATAAAGTAAAAAGTGGCACGGGCAGAAGAAGGAAATACCGAAGCTTTTTCATAAATATCTATTTGTTTAAAAATACGAAGCGCCGTTTCAAAAAGATGCAGGCGATTTTTATTTTAACTTTTATTAACCAGGTACTTTTATAAACACAAGATCAAGATTAAGATTACGGTATTTTCACCCACGGCAACATTCATTTTACGTAACATTAAGTTAACATTGCCATATTTTTGCGAGGTGAAAAAATATATAAAATACCTGGTATATTTTGGCTTTTGGCTTTTTTACTTCATTGTGACAAGAGTTCTTTTTTTAATTTATCACCATCCACTTACGAGTGGGCTTACCGGCGGCGAAATTGTAAATTCATTTTTATACGGAATAAGGATGGACGCTTCTTTTACCGCCTACATCTGCATTTTTCCTTTTTTTACTTTATTGATACAATCCTTTTTTACCAATTTAAAAATAAAAAAAATAATAAGGATTTATACGATTGCAATCATTGTAATTCTTTCATTTATAACCACGACAGATCTTGAATTATATACAGCGTGGGGCTACAGGATGGATGCCACACCACTTCAGTATTTTAAGTCACCTGAGGAAATGGGTGGCACAGTATTATCGGCTCCGTTATTTTCCCTATTGATAATATTTATTTTGCTCACGGTATTTTTTATTTGGCTTTATAGAATAATTATTGACATTTTTTTTACACAACCCAGCCCGAAAGAGAATATTTTTTTACGGGCCGGCATTGCCCTTTTCCTACTTGTTTTTTTATTTGTACCAATTCGTGGTGGCATTCAAAAGATCCCGATAAATCAAAGCGATGCCTATTTTTCACCCAATCTATTTGCAGACCATGCAGCAATTAATTTACCATGGAACGTGGTGCATTCGATTTTGAATAGAAACAGCCAACAAAACCCTTTCGATTATTTTTCAATAGAAAAATCACAACGCCTCGTTGATAGTTTATACAACACCGGTCCACTTAGAATTCCTTCCATATTATCAATAAAAAAACCTAACGTTATTTTTATTATTCTTGAAAGTTATACTGCTAAGCTGGTTGGCTGCCTTGGCGGAGAACCGGGCGTGACACCAAACATTGATAAAATAGCTTCCGAAGGGTTACTATTCACCAATATTTATGCTGCCGGCGACAGGAGCGAGAAAGGCCAGGTTGCTGTGTTAAGCGGGTATCCAAACCAGGCGATAACATCTATAATAAAGACACCTACAAAAACGCAGCATTTACCCTCAATAAATAAATCTCTCGAAAAGGAAGGCTATCATACGAGCTATACTTACGGTGGTGAACTCGAGTTCGCTAATATTAAATCCTATCTTTTGAATGTGGGGTTTAAAACATTGGTGAGTAAATATTCTTTTGAACCCTCTGAAAGAAATACTTCCTGGGGTGTGCACGACCACATTGTCTTAAACAGGTTTTTTCAAAATATCAATAAAGAGCAACAACCTTTTTTCGCAACTATTTTTACATTGAGCAGCCACGAACCTTATGATGTTCCCATGTCACCGCGCTTCAAAGGAAATGATGAAACAACACTTTTTAAAAACTCTGTGGCTTACACAGATAGTTGTGTAGGCAACTTCATAAATAAATTAAAAAAGGATACGTTATGGAAAAACACTTTAGTAGTATTAGTGGCGGACCATGGGCATCCTTTGCCGGGCCATGATCCCAATGACCGCCCATCCAAATTTCACATCCCCTTAATTTTTACTGGAGGCGCTTTAACCTTAAAGGGAATAAATAAAAATATCGGCTCGCAAACAGATATTGCCACCACCGTTTTACACCAACTTGGCCTTCCGGCAAATGATTTCAAATGGGGAAAAGACCTGCTTGATTCTTCCGCCAGGCAATTTGCTTTTTATAGTTTTAATAACGGCTTTGGCTTCGTGAATCAAACAGGCACTGTAACGATAGACAATGTTTCAAAGAAAATAATATATAAAGACGGTAGCATTGATTCATCTTCAATTAACCCCGGCAAGGCCTATATGCAGGCTTCTTATGAAGATTTTTTACGCCGGTAACTGATCGTTACTTTGAAGCTTGAGATAGAAAAAGACTAAGAGCAAACACACAACACTTACAGAAATCCAAAGCATTTTATAACCCAAATGTTCGGCTGCCTGTGCGCCTGCATAAGGCCCGATGGTTTGCGCCAAAGCCCACGCTACACTGTATAGCGCAGCATATTGCCCACGGTTGTATTGCATCGTTCTGCTGATCCAGTAAGCATTCATAAAAGGCATGGCAAGTATTTCTCCAAAAGTCAAAAAGATCATAGCAACAATCGCGACTAAGCCGGTATTCACACTGGGAACAGTAAGAATTAAAAATGCCAGGCATACAAGCAACACGCCACCGGAGATATATTGCAACGAAGGCCGCCTTCCCTCAAGCCCGAAAATGATCAGCATTTCAAACAGCGTTATTATTAAACCATTCAGCGCCATTATCATCCCGATAAATAAAACACTTAAATGAAACTTTTCTTTAAAGAAAACCGGCACAGTGGTAAATAACTGGAAAAAGCAGATGGCAAATAAAAATACCAACACTACAAAATACAGGTAGGGGCCATCTTTATAAACTGATTTTGTAGTTATAGTTTTATTACCTCTGACTTTTTTCTCGGTATCCTTATTGCGTTTAGGCGATAACGTTATATAGAGTAAGAGCGCCGCTCCAAGATTAGTAATTCCATCTACCCAAAATAAAAGGCTATAGTTAAAGCTGGCTAAAATTCCTCCCAAAGCGCCACCCACAGCCCATCCCAGGTTTATCGCCAGCCTGTTAAGAGAGTATGATCTTGTACGGTTTTGCTCTTTGCTATAGTGTGCAATCGCCACGGTGTTGGCAGGCCTGAATGATTCGTTCATTGCTGCGAGAATAAAAGTGGTAATACAAATTGCGGTGTAAGAGTGCATTTGCCCCAAAAAAATAAACATAGTACCGCCACCAATAAGCGCTGCTATCTGCACATAATAATAACCTACTACGTCCACCAGCTTACCGCCTAGTAATGCGCCTACAATAGCGCCCAGCCCAAAAATGCTCATCACTAATCCGGCTTTACCTATAGATACTCCATAATGCTGCGTAAGATAAATGGTCATAAAAGGCACGACCATAGTGCCGCTGCGGTTTACGAGCATCACAAGTGAAAGCCACCACGTGCCTGGTGACAGGCCTTCATACGCCCTTTTATAAAAAGAAAGAGTATTGTTAAGCATTGAAAAGCAAATATAATTGGCGGCAGGATATGAGTTGCAATTAGCTTCCTACAATGCTGTCATTCTAAATGCACACATTACATTCATCTGCATACAGGCTAAGTAATTTCTAATAGATTATATAAAAAGCAGTTGGGTTACTTAATAACTTTTGTAATCACCGGCGCAAGAAGTTCGCTCCATTTTTCATATTGCTGGCCGGAAGGATGAAGGCCATCGCCTGCAATCAAAGAAGGATCATTTTTTGCCTCTCGGGAAACCGGTGTCACATCAACATAAGCAATTCCTTCATTCAATGTAATGGCTTTATTGGCTTCATTAAAGGAATCAATTTCCCTTGCAATCTTTGCTGTATCTGCACCACGTGCATAAGGCGTCACACTATAGTCGGGAATTGAAATAACGAAGACGTGGGCTTTATCGCCTCCCGCATATAGTACAGACCTTCGAAGTAACTCAGTAAATTCTACTTTATACTCGTTCAAAGAGCGTCCCTGATATTGGTTATTTACGCCAATAAGCAAAGTAACTATATCGTAATTATTGGCAGGAGGAGTTGTATTTAACGCGTCTAATAAATTGCTGGTTGTCCAGCCTGTAACAGCGATGATACCCGGGTTGCTTACATTGATATTTTGTTGCTTTAATAGTTCGGCAGTCTGCACCGGAAACCTTTGAGATGCGTCAACAGATTGTCCTATGGTATAAGAATCTCCAAGAGCCAGATAAGTTTTATGAGTTGTAGTATCCAATTGTTGGGCAGGAGGATTTATATAAGTATTATTATCATTCCTTTTAGCACACGATATTAGTGATAAAAAGGTGAATGAAAGAACGACTATGTTTTTCATGGTGATGTATCATTATAAAATAACATCTACGAAAAAAAGAAGAAGGTAGACGAAAAGTTGTAATTCGGAATTGAAGATAGCGGGAAATTGAAAAACGTTTTTATTTTGGTTTGGACTAAATAAGGGCAACATGTTTTAGAAAACAGAATTATCTAATCACCTCCGTATAAAATAACAT
>JALYYM010000019.1 GCA_030946565.1 Bacteroidota bacterium
ACCTTAAGCGGTATGTGCGTAGGTGATAACTGCGCTGCCGATATAGAGAATAACATCAAGAATGTAGATGGGGTACAGAAAGTAGAAAATCAAATCGTGAAAGATAATTCTACGGATTTAACGATGAGAACTTCTGTACAATCCATTATAACGAAATATCCTGGAGTGCAGGCTGATGTAGCATCTGGCGTAATTGTGTTAAGAGGCACTATTGCCCGCGATAATCTCCAGGCTTTGATGAGCGACCTTGGCATGCTTCATCCCGAAAAAATAGATAACCAACTTGTAGTACAATAAAATACTCCCAGCAGTTAAGTCTTTTAAAAAATTATGCTATCATAATAGCATCAACTAGCTCAATAATGTAGTATCACCTTATTGGTACAAATAAACTATCACTTATTGCTTAAATACCACAAACATTAAAAACAACAACATACAATAACAATAAATTAAATTTTATGAAAAAAATAATTTTCTTATTTACAACTTCTGTTTTTCTTCTATCAATTCCGGCATTTTCTCAAATTCAACAAGGGAACATTTTAGCCGGGGGTGATATTGCCAATTTTAATATTGGCCTACAAAAGGGATCTGCATTCTCTATGAGAATTGATCCAAAGCTTGCATTCTTTATAAAAGATAATGTAGCAGTGGGGGCTTATATTGATTTTGGCCTGCAGACTATACCAGGCAGTACGGGTACCATCACAACTTATGGAGTTGGCGCATTGGCCCGTTACTATTTGTCGGATAAAAGCGATATGTCTCCTTTAAGGCACTCCCGCATTTTTTTTGAAGGCAATGTCGGTATAAGTGGTATAAATGTTCCCGGAGGGAGTAATACAAACGGGTTGGGAATTGGCATCGGCCCCGGCTTGGCCTACTTTATAACACCAAACGTGGGCCTTGAAACATTATTAAAATATAACGGCTTGCTTGGTTTCGGAAACACTACTACACAAAGCAACTTAAATTTAAATGTAGGATTTCAAATTTATTTGCCTTCAAAAAAGTTGAGGTCAAAAATTAAAAGTGATGTAAAGTAAAGTGCCTTTAGCAAAGTCAAAGACCAGGCTATCTCAGTTTGATATTTCGCCCTGCACTCACATTCTTTACTAATTTCTATTATAAAAATATTTTTAAAATTCTACCGGCATACGCCAAGAAAAAAAACGTTATGGAAACAAAACCCGATAAATGGCAGCAACAAAACAATGCTATTTCTAAAGATGAAAATGCAAACGTAATCCAGGTTATTCACGAGCACCTAACGGTAGATAAGGATGTAATCGAAACAGGAAAAGTCTACATAAAAAAACGTGTTGTTGCGGAAGAAGCTACTATTAATATACCCCTTATCCAGGAGTCTTATAAAATAGAAAGGGTACCTGTAACAAATAAAATATTTGATGCCCCGCCAGGTACCTTCCACGCTGAAAACGGGGACATGATAATACCTGTAACACGTGAAGTAGTAGAAGTGAAAATAAGGTTTGAAGTAGTGGAAGAGATCCATGTAATAAAAATCAATACCGAAGTACCGCACATGCAGCAAATAACTTTATTAAAAGAAAATGTGGAAGTGCAACGAATTCCTTCTGATAAATAATTTTTTTAAACCCTTTGTAAATACAATTACAATCACAAAAAAAATAAAATTATGCAACAAACACACACGGTAGTGGGGCTTTTCGAAAATGAAAACGACGCTCAAATGGCGGTACAACAATTATCCGGTATGGGTATATCGCAGAGCATGATAGATATCACTAAAGGAAACAAAGAATCCTTTAAAGCCATGTCTGGCAAAGATGATGATAATGCCTTTACCCGCTTTTTTAAAAATCTTTTTGGCGATGACAATAACGACGCAAAACGTTATTCCACTATGAGCAGCCAGGGATATTCTATTGTAACGGTACATGCTTCATCTTCCGATGTTGCAGAACAGGCGGCTGATATTTTAGATAATTGCGGAGCAGTTGATGTAGATGAACGTGCAGCAGAATTTGGCATGTCCGGAAGTAATAAAGACAGCGGGGAAACTACTATAAACAGGGTAGAAGAAAACCTGGAAGTAGGAAAGAGAACGACAGACACAGGCGGCGTAAGGGTTCGCAGCCGTATAGTAGAAAAGCCGGTGGAAGAGAATTTGCGCCTGCGTGAAGAGCATGTGCATGTAGAGCGCAATGCCGTAAACCGCCCGCTGACCGATATGGATAAAGGACAGTTTAAAGACCAGGATATTGAACTGACTGAGAGAGCCGAAGTGCCGGTAGTAAATAAAGAAGCCCGCGTGGTGGAAGAAATAAAAATAAGTAAAGATGTAACCCATCGCGATGAAACTATACATGATACAGTGCGACATACAGAAGTAGATATAGACGGCGTTGATGCTGATAAAAACGATATGTGAAAAGGAGGCGAAAAATTTCTATTATTTAACGAGCGGCGTAAAATACCGCTCTTAATCTTCTCTTAAAAAAAACTATTAAAACTTTTAAATTATGGCAGAGTTAAGTGTACAACCAAAGAAAAAATCAATACTACCCTGGATACTTCTGCTACTGGGTATATTGGCGTTGTTATTTTTTCTATTTCGCAGTTGCAATAATAACACTTCCGGAAACGGTGCGGCCACCAGCGATACCGCAGTTTCAAGAAATGAAAATAATACAGATAGTGCCGCGATGAATGGCAACGCCGCTACAGATCCGGGTATGCAGACGGTAGCCGCCACTTCAGGTTGGGAGGGTGTAAACTACAATGCCCCCGCTGTCTCTTACGACGAAATAACCGATAAGAATATTGAAGTAAGAAGCGATGACAAATATGCTATTTACAGCCTGGGAGAAAATATACTTTTTGATGTTGACAAAAGCACAGTGCGTACACAAGGAGCAGGTAATCTAAAACAAATTGGTGCGTCTATAGCCAAACGTTATGGCAGTGGCGAGGTAAAGGTTTTTGGCTATACTGATTCTGTAGGCAGCAAAAGTTACAACAAGCAATTAGCAGAAGGCCGTGCTGAATCTGTACGTGCATGGTTGATGCAAAATGGCAATATCAGTAAAGACCGTATTTCGACAGTGGCAGTGGGAGAGGCACGCCCGGCGGCAACAAACAGTACCAGTGAAGGAAGGCAACAAAATCGCAGGGTAGAGATTATAGTTAAGCGTTAGTAATCCTTATTCATCAATGCAAAAAAATATTATTAAACGGAAAGCGTAATCTTTCCACAAAAAATTTAAATTATGAGCACAAAAGAAAACAATATCAACAGCCTCCAGGAACTTGGCGGCAGTGATTATGAAATAGCAGATGGCCAGGAAGACATTCGTGGTTGGGATGTAAAAAATTTAGCAGGACAAAAATATGGTGAAGTTGATGAACTCATCTTCAGCGAGGCAACCCGCAAAGTAAGGTACATCGTGCTGGACCTGGATGATAATGAAATGGATATGGATGATGACCGCAAAGTGCTTATACCTATTGGCCTTGCAGAGCTTCACGAGAATGATGATGATGTTATCTTAAACAACATAAGTACTGCGCAAATAATGTCTTTGCCAGAGTATGATAAAAAAATGCTGGACGCAAATGCAGAACAAAATATACTAAATGTATTTATGACTGGCGCAGCAGCTATGCCGCAAGACCACTACTATAATGAGGAAAACCTGTATCGCAATCGCCCGCAAACTAAAGATGAAGGCAATATAATACCTGTGATAAAAGAAACTCTCCAGGTAGGTAAGCAGCAAGTGGAAACAGGCGGCATTCGCATTCGCAGCCGCATAGAAGAAAAGCCTGTAAGCGAAAATGTTACCCTGCGGGAAGAACATATAAAAGTAGAACGGAACGAAGTAAACCGGCCGGTTTCCAATGAGGATGCTGCCAAATTCAAAGACAAAAATATTGAAATGACTGAACGGGCAGAGGTTCCTGTAGTAAATAAAACAGCACGTGTAGTAGAAGAAATAAAATTAAGCAAAGATGTAACCAATCGCGATGAAACAGTACGCGATACTGTACGCAACACTGAAGTGGATATTGATAAACTGAATAATAAGTAAGGGTTTAAAAAGAGAGATGCAAAGCCGGCGTGACAGGGAAAAGTGCGGTGCTTTTAAAATGCTTGTCTTTCTTGATTTTCAAAGTATAGTTGTAAAAAAGGTGGATCTTATGCCACCTTTTTTATTTGTATTATAGTACGCAAATAAAATTAAAAACAATGGGAAAATTATTTTACGATGACTATCAAAATCTGTTAAGAATAATAATATCTGCACCCATCATTTATATTTTGATAATCGCCAACATAAAGCTGATGGGTAAACGGACTACCTCGCAAATGAATAGCTTCGACTGGATCGTAACTGTGGCTATGGGATCAATAGTGGCCGGTGTTGTAACGGAAAGAGGTGTATCAATTTTAAATGGCGCCGTGGCCGTTTTTACGCTTATGGGTTTACAATATATTATTACCAAACTCATGCTATATTCTCCATTTGTGAAAAGACTCGTTCGTTCTACGCCAAAACTTTTGGTGTTCCGGGGAAAATTTATAGAACATAATATGAAAGAAGAACGCATGCTAAAATCGGAAGTATATTCCGCCATACGCGAAAGCGGGCTTCCCGGTATTACGGAAGTGTATGCTGTCGTTTTAGAAACAGATGCAAGCCTGAGTGTAATAGGCAAAAGTGAAAAAAATACAACCTTATCGCTAATAGATGTAGGAGGTTTGCCGCAAGAGGTGCAGCACGACGTAATCGAAGCAAAAAAAGCAAATAATCTTTAGAAGCGCTGGTGTTACTATATTTTTATTTTTACCGGGGATTTAATCACAACTTTTACGATCTTTTCATGTAGTTCTTCACCATCGGCACCTGTAAACGAAGAAATCTTTTTTTCCCTCGCAATATCAACCGGGTCGCCAAACAAAAAAAACATTTTTCGCTTAAAGCTTTTCGTTGACTTTATATCATGCCATATATCAATATATTCGTGAAAATTAAGCATCAGCGGGTTGGCTTTATTAGTAACGTTGGTGGTGATTCCATACAGAGCCTGCTCCTCTTCCTTTTGATAAGTACTAAAGATGCGATCCCAGAAGATAAATGTAGCCCCGTAATTTTTATTAATGTATTTATCCTGCGAACCATGGTGAACGCGGTGATTGGAGGGTGTGGCAAAAACATATTCAAATAACGGATGCAGCCTGCGGATATATTCAGTGTGTACCCAAAATTGAAAAAGCACCGCTACCTGGCTGGCGACGAAAAAAATGATGGGATGAAACCCTATGAAAGCAACCGGTAGAAAAAAAATAATCTTCATATTTTGTACCCAACTCAGGCGAAAAGAAACCGTGAGGTTGTAATTTTCGCTGCTGTGATGCACTACGTGGGTGGCCCACCAAAACCTTTGCTGGTGAGAGATGCGATGTGACCAGTAACTGCAGAAGTCAAAGATGAGATAACAGGGAATAATGGTCCACCAGGAAAGAGAGAAGCGCCAGGGCACTTTATTGTAAATGAAAATAATAAGATAGAAAAATGTAATCTTTAAAAAAAAGTTTATAATCACATTACCCACACCTACAGCAATAGAACCTACAGAATCTTTTGCATCATAGAGTGGCCGGTTTTGTTTTCTTGAGAGATACCACTCAGCCAACACAAAAAAAAACATGGCCGGCGCAGCCCATATAATAATATGCGGGGTACTTGCTTCAATATCATTTACGCTATGAAATGGAATTCTGGGAGCGCCAAAAAAGGATTGTAAGAAAACAATAGGGTATAGCAACAATATCATGAATCAGTTTTAGAGTTCAAAACTATTTTCATACCAATGTGCCTGTTTAGCATAAAGGATTCACGACCTTTTCCCTGTATAAAATTTGTATTTTTAATATATGTAAATTTCAGCAAGTATGCGGCAACGTCGTATATGGTTGTCGTACGCGTGATAATCTTTCTCACCTGCTTTAATCAGGGATAGTGTTTACGCTGCCCTCAGCAATTCCCGAACTGTGATTTACAATTCGGTGTTGAATGTATTATATCATCATTTGTAAAAAAAATCCACCCGGTTAGGAAAATTAAATAAACAGGCGTCAAAAGTTTTACTTGTAAAAATAATTCCCCTGTACTAACAGTAACCATTACACGTATTTAAGCGGGTACGGCAATGTTCTTTGCATTGCTTATCCATAAACTTTGTTTTCCAATCGCTGGCAGCATTATTGATTGTGTATTCCGTATATAAACAATTTTATGAAACAAAATTCCAAAGAAACCCCGTCGGTTGAGCCGCTTATAGATCAAACAAAGGCTAACAAAAACAATGAAAGGTATTTTAACCTGGTAGTGGATGATATCCCATACAGGATAGAGTTTGAGCCTTTCTTTTTTAATGCGCAGGTGCGGTATTATGTAACTATCAATGCGGGACCGAAAGATGTGTTTGTGTGGGATACCGAGGTGGAACTCTTTAGGGCAATAGATGATGCCGCCGGTGTATTACCAGTGGGTTTAGAAAAAGCTATTAGTGAACACCTGCAAACACAAAACCTGGAATAGCCCCCGTCTGGCTGCCTCCGCAAGGCTATCGCAGCGGTTTAAGTTGTTAGCATTGGAACGTTTACCCGGATTGGGTTCCGATCATTTCCATATTATGTGCATCCATCGCTATGGCTCTAATAGTATCCGGGTCCCGCCCGGTAAACTTTTCATCAGCACAGATAAGGAGCGGCTAAATAAAAGCAGGTGCGTAGTGTATCAACAGGTATAAAATCTTTTTGGTAAATTACCTATAAAGAAAAGCGCATGGATATAAGGGTTTATATAAATTATGTAGCACGTATTATTGAAGTTACCGGTGTATTAACCATCATCACCGGCATCTGCATCGCATTATTCAGGTTTATTTTTACCCTGCAAAATACTCATCCAAGGTCCTATAAAATGCTGCGGCAGCAACTTGGTAAAGCCATTTTACTTGGCCTTGAGATATTGGTGGCTGGCGATATCATAGCCACAGTAGTCACTGAACCTACAATGAATAAAGTGCTGACGCTTGGCGTAATTGTTCTTATCAGAACCTTTTTGAGTTTTTCACTTGAGGTGGAATTGGAAGGAAAGTTTCCATGGCAGAAGTCGCAAACGGGGTCGGATTAATTCCGGAATGCAACAGCTTCTGATATTTTACGTTGAGAACTGTTTCATCGTTACTAACAAAAAGGCATAGACGATTACTTTTTGAAGACGGTGTGATGCTGTTCTCTGAAATCATGAAATGACATATCATTGTTATTCCAACAAACCTGACAAAGCCGATGGCGAAGTTGCGGTTCGCTGATGCTTTTTTCCAATCGAATCGTTGGCTAAAACTTTTGAATAACGGGAGAGGTAGCCGGGTGATATAATTTTTGCTCCATGTATCCCACTTACTTAGTGTTTCTTTTATTGCCCACATATTCTTTTACCTGATATGTTTGCGCAAAAAAGTAAACAGTATTTACAGGTGTGAAGTTTATAAACCTTTATTTTACTTGGCTAATATCCGGCAGCTAAGTTTCTTATACAGTCTATATTTTGATAAAGTAACATTCAGCCATTTGTTACCTTGATGGCATAGTTATAGTGCTATCATAGTTGTGTGTTTTATCTATTATTTGATTTCTTAAAAACTACAATTGATACACCTATGAAAAAAACTGTACTCCTTTTTTGCCTGTTAACTTTCATTTCGATCTCCCAAACTTTTTCCCAGGGCTTTTTAGGCCTGAACACCGGTAATTATGCCGGCGTAACCGGCGTGTCGCTGCAACCGGCGAGTATCGTTGACAGCCGTTTTAAATTTGATATCAATGTGATTTCGACAAGTGTAAATTATAGCAATAATTATTTTTTATTAGACAGGGATGTGATACTGAAATTCAATAGCAATAACTTCGACGACTACAGCACTTTCAAAAACAAATACCTTTCCCGTGCTAATCTGCCAGCCGGACAAAAGGCTTTTTTTAACATAAATAACAGGGTACAGCTTCCCTTGAGCTTTATGGTAACTACCAGCAAAAAATCAGCGATTGCCTTAAACTTTCAGTTCAGAAATAAAATACAAGGCAGAGGCATCCCGCAGGAGCTTGCACGCTTAGCTTTTAATGACTTTTATTTTCCTCCATTAAATAACACATCTATAGATGCATCAGGGATAAGGATAAATTCCTTGAGTTGGGCAGAAGCAGGGCTTACCTATGGCCGGGTTTTGTATTCGTCTGACAAACATTTTTTTAAAGCAGCCTTTACCGGTAAATATCTCGCCGGTGTTTCTTCGCTTAATATTTCATCAAATGATTTACGCCTTCAGGTGAACAGTGACAGCACTTTCAATTTTAATTCTGCCGGCGTTGAATACAATCATAATAAGAATGCAGACTTCAATAATCTTTTTGATAAAAGCTTTAGTTCCGATGCACAAGCCTTTGGCTTTGATGCAGGCCTGGTATATGAATATCGGGGAAATGTGAACAGTAAATATTTACGAAATGATGATGAAGAATCTTATTTGGAAGACCGCCGCGACCTGAACAAATACTTGTTTAAGTTAGGAGTGTCTCTTTTAGATGCGGGCATGTTTCGCTTTGATAAACCTTCAAACGTAAATTCATTTAGCGCAGCCATTAACCACTGGGATCTTAAAAATGCAAGCTATGGCTCCATCAGCGAATTTGATACAGCCCTGGCCAACAGGGTAATTCCTTTTGCCAACGATCCCCGCAGTTACAACGTATATCTTCCAACAGCCCTGAGCGCTCAATTAGATGTAAGATTTGTGAGAGGTTTGTTCCTGAATGTAATGTCTTATTGGCCGGTAAAAATGGGCAACGCTGCAGGAAACCGTTTTGATAA
>JALYYM010000032.1 GCA_030946565.1 Bacteroidota bacterium
AAAGAAAAAACGAATGCAACTGCCGGAAATTTAAGCGTGCAAATAAGCAAGCTTAAAGATGCAGGGTACATTGATATCACCAAACAGTTTCATAAAAATTATCCGCAAACTATTTGTAAAATAACAACGGAAGGTGTCACAGCATTTGAAAATTATGTAACTGCATTGCAGAGTTACATGAATTTATAATGCGTTTGAATTGCCCTTTAAGCATGCCGGCGAAAGAGAAGCACGCTTGTTTAAGCTGCATAAAACTTCAGAGACCTCTCCTGTCATCAAGGTGACTTCTTGAGAAGCACAAGCATTCGAAAACTATGTAACTGCATTACAGAGTTACATGAATTTGTAATTTGGTTGAATCATCCTTTTAAGATCAATGCCACGCCGGCGATAGGAGGCATCCCCGCAAGCTTAGGTTGCAATTAAATCAGGGATACCTCTTCTGTCGTCTGGGTGGCGTTGTAAGGAATAATACATTTGAAAATTATATAACCGGGTCGTACAACTTTGTGAATTTATCAGGAAGCGGCTACCAGCAAGTGAACACTGTTAGCCGTTTGCCGTTCTTCTTTATTTTTTAAAATCATTTTATAGCTGCTTTTTACTGCTTTGTAATTTTTGCAGAATATTTTTCTTCAGAAGAAATGAATTGAATAAAATAATTGCCTGTGGGTAGTTTTGAAAGCTCATCAATCTTAATAAAATTAGTTCCCTTATTCATTTGAATCCTTTTAATAAGCATTTCCTTACCCTGTATATTTGTTATTCTTGCTGTGATCGTCTCTGCCTTATTGCAGTTCATAGTTACATCCAGGTAACTGTTGAAAGGATTCGGAGAGATAACCAGGCTTTTATCCAGTTGCTTTATTTTTACTGAAACAACTTTTGAATAACTTCCTTTGCCGTCTATATCTAATTGCTTCAGCCTGTAATAAACAACACAACCTGTACAGGCACCTATATCATCTGTTGCAGAATAAGAATGGAGAATAGAAGTAGTGCCGTTTCCATTAACACTTACCACCTCTGAAAAAATATTTCCATCAAGGCTTCTTTCAATTTTATATTTACTACAATTTATTTCCATTGAAGTTTTCCAGTCAAGCTTCACGCTGCTGTTTGAAAAAAGCGAAGCGTTGAACGATACCAGGGTCACGGGCAACGGCCCATTATCAGGATTTATAATTGCAGTACCATCGTCCACAAAGTCAACACCGGCATCTGACGTGGCGCTTATTCTTGCGATGTTCAAAATTGATGGCACGGCTTTATTAAAACCGGGATCATTCACTGTAACCTTGAACTGAACATCGTAAGTTTCATTGGTGGCAAGTGTTCCGCCGGTAGTCGTAGTTGCGCCTGTTCCAATTCTAAACCTTACTGTTTTAATAGAACCATTCACTATATATTCTGCCGCATCGTCACCAGCTGCGTCTGTTAAGCTTCCGGGATTAAGGCCAGGCGAACTCATAATTTTTAATGAATTGGGAACGTAGGTAACAGTATTAGGTAACGTGTCTGAAATTACAATTGAATTCGCGTTACCGTCGCCATTATTGCTTCCCGTCAAAGAATAAGTAAGCACTTCATTTTTTTCACCGAGGTGATTATTGTTTGCGTCTGTAACTGTTTTATCCAACGTAATGGTTGGGTCTTTCATCTTAATGGCGAAAGTAAAAAGCCCGGGAAAATATTGATCAGCTTCTGTACCAAATTCCAGCTTTACAGAATTTGCATTAGGCAAAATTCCATAGCCTGTTCCCACATCGAACTGGTCAATATCAATTCCCATTTGATTGGTGTAATCAGGATTTTTTGTGGTGACGTGCAAGCCATTGTCAGTGATAGTTCCATTCCAGGGATTATCGGCAGGATTAGTTGCATTTGAAAAGAGGTTATTATTAATTTTCAAATAATCTTTGGAGAGGTTAGCATCGCCTTCCCAGGAAAGCACACCCATTTTTGCATCATCTGCGGCCAGTGTTCCCGATGGCACATTTAATCCCGTCAAGGTAACGGTGGTCGTAAACGCACTTGCGCCATTATATACCTGTTGAAATCCATCATAGATTCTTACGCTGCTATAATTTAAAGTGCTGTTTTCATAAACCACTACTATACACCAGCCGCCATGATTGCCACCGCCGGCAATAGCCCCGGTACTCAAAGGGGCATTGCCGACTTCGTAAGTACCTACACCGTTATTTTTTACAAAGGCGGTAATATCTGCGTAAGCCTGGTATTGGGTGTAACCGGTACTTATAGTAACCTTATCTATGCCTAAGGAAACAACATCAGAATAAGTACTCGTATTTCCTTTTCTTATTTTAATACTTTTGTTAGCTGCTGCCGTAAGATCGAAATCAGAATTTTTAATCCGGCCTCCCCAATATAAGCGGGCGAGTTTAATCACGTTTGAGCCGACAGGCATTACCAGGTCAGCCGAAGAAGAATTACGGGTAACGCTTCCATTACCTGTAGCTCCATCAATATCCACATACTGCATATTTTCATTGTCATTGCCGTAGATACTATTCCCGTCAACACTATTGCCATTCATCTTGGTAAGATTTACGGCGCCTGTATCAACAATAGCCATAAGCGTATTGCCATACATGGCAGTACCGCCCTGTATATTGTCGGAATAAATAAGACTGTAATTTCTTACCTGTGCCTGTAGCACAGCTGTTGAAAGCAGGCAGAACACGATTAGCATTAACCTGCCCAGGCTTTTTTTCCGAAACTCTTTAATTGTAAATTTTCTCATGGCAATTAATTTTTAAATAATCATAACAAACATGGCTGCCATAAGCTTGGAGCGGTGAAGCTTTAAATGAATAGAGGAAATATATTACAACATCTGTCTCTTTAAAGACAGGTCATTATTAAAAAATAAAATAGATATTATAGGAAATCAGGATGGCTTAATACATAAACCGGCATCACAAAAGCTTTATAAGTTTTGTTTTTCTAAAATGATATTAATGGAAAGTTGGAAAGTATCTTGTGGAATTATTCTTAAGAGAGTTGGAGATGCAAAATTAGAAACCTTTCTGATATATCAAAGCATTTATGAAAATGTTTACGCCGGAGGCAACTTAATATCATTTCCTTTGTTATTTAATTTCCAGGCATGCAGAAAATAATCGAAGTAGAAAATCTAACTAAAAAGTTTAAAGAAATTACCGCCGTTAATGATCTTTCATTTCATGTAAATGAAGGTGACGTATATGGATTCCTGGGTCAAAATGGCGCGGGAAAGTCAACAACTATAAGGATGCTGCTTACGCTTATAAAACCGACTTCGGGCAGCATTTCCATTTTTACTAAAGATCTTTTTTCGCACCGCGAAGAAATATTAAAGCGCACGGGCGCTATCATTGAAAAGCCTGACCTCTATAATTATTTAACGGCTTATGATAACGTTGCTTTTTTGGCAAAGCTCTCCGGGAAGAAAGCGTCACGCAGTTTAATAATGCAATTTCTTAAAATGGTGGGATTGGAAGAAAGAGCCGGCAGCAGGGTAAAAACATTTTCGCAGGGAATGAAACAGCGTTTAGGCATTGCCGTTGCATTGATACATGATCCGGCATTGATCATTCTTGATGAACCTACTAACGGCCTCGACCCGCAAGGCATTGCTGATACAAGAGAACTTATAAAAAACCTTAGCCACC
>JALYYM010000023.1 GCA_030946565.1 Bacteroidota bacterium
AAAATCTTTATAAAGCAAATATTTCTTTCTTATTTTTTTAAAATTGCTCAAAGCCGGCTCCCAGCTTTTTCTTATTTCGCTTTCTGAAATGCCATCTTTTATTTGTTGAATCAAAATATTATTCCCGGCAAGTTGATTGAAGTGCGCAGATTTTAAAAAGAAATTTTCCTTATCGGGAAATAATTTATATGCCTGTATCAGCCATTTTAGCTGAATTTTATTGTCTATTTTTTTTAATACTGCTCCGCTCGTTCCGGAGATATCCCATCCATAACAAACCTCGCCGTTAAATTTAGGATTAGCTGCACCTTCCCGGGGTTTAGGAATAAAAGATATCAAATTTTTAGAAAAAGCCGGATGCCCAAAAATCTGGAAAGGCTTATCTGTGCCACGGCCTTCGCTCATAACCGTTCCTTCAAAAAAACAAGTGGAAGGATACCAGTAAATTGATTGTATCGAAGGAAGATTCGGCGACGGCTTTCCCGGCAAAATATATTTGCTGTTATGATCATAATGTAAACACTTGATGATCAAAAAATGAAAAGGAGTATCCGCAGAATTTTCGGCGTGCTGGTAATACGAATATTTTTTATTGGATTCATCATTCAACCACTTTTCTCCGGCAATCATCATGGCATATTCGCCTACTGTCATTCCGTAAACAATGGGCACAGGCTGCATTCCAACAAAACTTTTAAATCCTGGATCAAGAACGGGGCCATCAACATAAAAGCCATTTGGATTTGGGCGATCCAGAATAAGTAACGGCTTCGAATTTTCACAGGCGGCTTCAATATAATATTGTAGGGAAGAAATGAAGGTGTAAAATCTTGCGCCCACATCCTGTATATCAAATATCATAATATCGACTCCCTTTAAATCTTGCTGCGTGGGTTTATTATGTTTGCCGTAAAGGCTGATCACTTCAACACCGGTTGTTTTATCAATGTAATTTTCAACCTTTGCACCATCATCCGCCTTCCCTCTAAAGCCATGTTCGGGGCCGAATATCTTGATGACTTTTATCCCTCTTTTCATTAGCGTATCTACCAGGTGTGTGTTGTGCACCATTGAAGTTTGATTGGCGAAAACGGCCACGGTTTTGCCTTTCAGGAGCGGAACGTACACATCCATTCTTTCCGCACCCGGTATAATCTTTTGCTGTGCAACGCTCTGCAGAAATGGGAAAACCAGCCAAAATAGAATTAGAGCTTTTTTTTTCATCGGGAAAATTTCATATATACATTTTATAATTTAGAGAGTTGTAAATTTGAAAAATACGATTATATATTTCCAAAAAAGCAACTCATAAAAAAATTTTTTTACTTTTTCAACAGGACATTTATTAGTTACTACCGGGTTTAATAGAAGTTTTATAAATGTCCACCTCATAAACGCCTTTTAAAAATGAAGATTTGTCCTAATTTTTGCTCATTTTGTTGTCCCTTGAAAAACCACCGCCTTTGGCGGCGGTAATGTCCTGTGGGCTTTGACTGAATTTTTTTAAGTAACGTTAATGAATAAACGCAAAAAAATGTCATTCTTCTCGTTCTTAAGAGGGCTATGCCCGATTCTTCCAACCCACTTTCTTAGAAGGTGGTTGTTGAGTTCCTTCGTAACCTTTTAAAGGTTTGCATATTTGTTTAATGAGTGATACATTTTTAAGAAGAATGATAATATACAAAGTTTAAATAAAACTTTGCCTTAATAATCACACCATGGATACAATGTTAATACAACTTATCAATCAAAAAGCTGCTGGCCTTTTGCACGAACTGGAAGAACTTCACTTAATTAAAGTGATAAAAGAAAATAATAGTAGCGAAACCCCTAAGCTATCCGACAAGTACAAGGGAATTTTCACCAGGGAAGAAGGACAAAAACTAAGTAAGCATATTCAGCAAATGCGTAGCGAGTGGAACAGTATTTAATCGATACGAATACTATACCTGATTATTTCACTGCCTCTTTTTTTCACGCTGGCATGGAATTCATGGACTCGGTAATCAATGCTATTCCCAATCTTTCTGTTATTTCTCAAATAGAGCTGCTTTGCTGGAATACCGATGTCATTACCGAAGAAAAGGTGAAGGATTTCATCAATGATAGTATTATACTGCACATTGGCCCTGAAGTAATTGTTCAATGTGTAAATTTGCGTAAAGGCAAAAAAATAAAAACACCAGATGCCATCATTGCCGCTACCGCACTGGCTTACGGTTATATCCTTATTACCAATAACGAGAAGGACTTTACTAATATTAGTGGTTTAAAAATCATTAACCCTCATTAACTCTAATCGGTACTCCGGAATTTGCTGTAAAATTAGAAGATGCTTTAAAGGTTGATGCAAAGGTTTTACTGCTCTTACAAATGAATTATGATATTGCTAAAACAAGAAGTAATACCATACAAAAAATCAATAGCCTTTCAATGATATCAGAGAAGAAAAAGAAGAATCTTGCCAATGCATTAGCCTAAACTGTTTATAGTTTCTTTGCCTGGCAGGCAAAAAATTTATTCGGCCAAAAAATTCTCTACGCAAAGCAGCCCGGTGTTATACCGGCCAAAACGTACCGCCGCCGTTCGTGTCTGATGAAAGGCTTAATAGTAAATAAAAGTTCTATTTTTATACAGTTTTTTTTGAGACCTGAATAAATAAATTAAATACTATGGGATTAAAAAGTTTTTTAAAAGAACGGGGATTTATAGAGGACGAACATAACAAAAAGACAGAGCAAAGAAATGATGATCTTCCTGCTGGTAAAACTCCCGCAACAAAAATAACTCCTACCTTTTTTCCTTTACAAGCTGGTACAAATGCTGCAAGTACAAATGCGGACAACGACACATCAGGCGAGCCATCTTTTGTATCGCCTTTGCAGCAAAATACAAATCAGCGGGAAGAGCTTGATCCAACTTTCGTAAAATTTTTTGAGGATGAACTTGTTAAGGCAAACCTGCCGGGGCCTGATTATTTTGAATTTCGGCAGCAGCTTATAAAGACCCAGCAAAAAATGACAGCCAAAGGAGTGGCTGCGCCGGAAGTGGTGCTGCAGGCGGTGATCATGAGTTTCGAGGCGCAGGAAGTTTCGCCAGCCAAACTTATAGAAACGGCCAAACATTATAAGGATGCCATTCGTCAAAAGAATGAAGATTTTTTAAAAGGCGCAGCCGCAGAAAAAAATAACCAATTACTCAAAAGACAGAATGTACTTTCTTTGCATGACGAAAATATTAAAAAATTACAACAGCAACTTCAGCAATTAGATTTGCAAAAACAACAACTCCAGGAATCGCTTAATAAAGAAAAAACTCAAATGGATGTTGACAAAACACTTGGGCAGGAGGGTATCGAAAAAATTGAAAAAGCAGAGCGTTTAATTTCTTTAGCACACGATTATATACAATCAAATATAGACACCGATATTAAAAGGCTACAGTCTGTGTAAATTTATATTTGCTTAAATAACACAACCTTAAAACAAAAAAAA
>JALYYM010000088.1 GCA_030946565.1 Bacteroidota bacterium
TTTATGGATTCAAAAAGCGATAAACAATTTTCAGCCTTGAAAGACCTCCAGCTTTTATCGCACTATATGCCGGGGCTTGATGAAATAATTGCTTCGAAGGGTAAGAAAAAATTACATTATTCCACGCAAACATTTTCAGAAGTGCTTACCGGAATATTACCAGCCATTAGATTATTTGGCATCAAAACCCTGCTGCCGAAAAGCCTTCAGCACCTGCTAAGGCCGCAAGTATCTATGTCGCTTAGCCTGGCAAAAGGAAAAAATAAAAGCTACCTGTATCTTACTGAACTTCTTGATTTCAACTGGCAGGTATCTATAGGCAATGCTTTTATAAGCAAAGAAGAATTTATGCGGCTGGCAAAACAATCATCAGGCCTTATAAAAATACGTGATGAATATGTGCTGATGAATCAAGAAGAAATAGAGAAGATCATTAAAAAATTAACCACCCCTTCCGTACCCAAAGCGTTTACGCTACTGCAAGCCGCTCTCAGCGGCGATTACGAAGGGGCGCCGGTACAAATAGATAAATCATTAAAAGATAAATTAGAGAACATTTTGCAAACGGATGATGTGCCCTTACCTGGTAATTTAAAAGTACAGTTAAGGCACTACCAGCAACGGGGCTTTAGCTGGCTGTATAAAAATTCGCAGTTAGGCATCGGCTCATTACTGGCAGATGATATGGGCTTAGGCAAAACAGTGCAGGTGATAACTGCATTACAAAAATTTAAAGAAGAAGGTTTGCTTAAAAAAACGCCGGCACTTGTAATTGCACCCACCACATTATTAAGCAACTGGAAAAGTGAGATAGAAAAGTTTGCACCAACTTTACGTTCTTCCATTTTTCATGGCACTAACCGCAAAGCGGAGTTTGCGGGAAACGATGTAATCATTACAACCTACGGAATTGCACGTACAGAGAATATCAAATTATCAAAGCAGAAATGGCATGTGCTGGTAATAGACGAAGCGCAAAATATTAAGAACTCAGAAATAGCGCAAACCAAATCAGTTAAAAAAATTGATGCCCCGGTAAAAATCGCCCTCAGCGGCACACCGGTAGAAAACAGGCTAATGGAATATTGGAGCATTCTTGATTTTGCCAATCCCGGCTATCTGGGAAACACTAACTGGTTTAATGAAGAATATGCGAAACCTATTGAAATTAACCAGGATAAAAAAGTCCTGGATAAATTCAGAAAAATAACGTCGCCCTTTATTATGCGAAGGGTTAAAACCGACAAGAGTATTATAAGTGACCTTCCCGACAAAATTGAGAACAACCAATATTGCAATCTTAGTAAAGAGCAGGCGTCACTCTATGAAAGTATTACTTCCTCTATGCTTCAGGAAGTAGAAGCAGCAGACGGAATAAACAGGCGTGGGCTTATTTTAAAATTGCTAACGGTGCTTAAGCAAGTATGCAATCACCCGGTGCATTATCTTAAAAATAATGACGATCCTCACCCGGAACAATCAGGAAAAATGATGCTGCTGCTACAGCTATTAGAAAACATTTATGAAAACAATGAAAAGGTGCTCATCTTTTCACAATACAAAGAAATGGGCAGCCTGCTCAGAAGCGTGATCCATAATCATTTTGGTAAAAAGGCTTTGCAACTGCATGGCGGCAATTCAAGAAAAGAAAGAGACGAAATGGTGCAGTCCTTTCAAAATAATCCTTTAAGCGATACATTTATTTTAAGCCTGAAAGCAGGAGGCACCGGGCTTAATCTTACATCGGGCAATCATGTTATCCATTACGATCTCTGGTGGAACCCCGCCGTTGAAGGCAACGGACAGGGCTTTTCGCATTGGCCAGCAAAAAAACGTAATGGTACATCGCTTACTAACGAAAGGCACACTTGAAGAAAAAATAGACGATATGTTGCAAAGCAAAAAGAAATTAGCCAACCTGACCGTTGCTACCGGTGAAAAATGGATCGGTGAATTAAGCGATATGGAAATAAAAGAGTTAGTGAAACTGGGCGAATAACATTGCCTTGAAAAGAAGACTACCTGATTCAGCAATAGACCTTTCAAAACAATTTCAATTGCACTTCTTTGTTCATCCGGCGCGGAGGCTTTGCGTCACCAAAAACTGTTTTACCGCCATACTTCCATGATTCAGCCCGTTCTTTTTGAATAAGCTTATCAAAGTTTTCATTGCTGTTATCAGCTTTGAAATCCTTTTCTGCTCTTACTGAAAGTTCATGCAATTTTTTTATCGCCTCTGCTTTTTCCGTATTACCAATCTTTGCTTTCTGTACAGCGCTTTGCAATTGGCTGATGGTTTCATCATATACTTTCACCGGCACAGGGAAAGGATGGCCATCCTTACCACCATGCGCAAACGAAAATCTTGCAGGATCTTTAAACCTTGAAGGTGTGCCGTGAATCACTTCACTTACCAATGCAAGCGACTGAATGGTTCGAGAACCCATCCCTTGCAACAAGAGTAGTTCTTCAAAATCATTCGGCTGGCTATCATGAGCAAGCCACAACATTGCTCCCAATCTTTTTATATCTACATCCTGAAGTGCTACATTATGGTGAGCAGGCATTATAAGTTCCCGCACGTGCT
>JALYYM010000096.1 GCA_030946565.1 Bacteroidota bacterium
GTTTTTTGTATCCACCATTTCAAGCGTCCATCCACCATCTTTTTTAAGTTCATTTTGATACCAGGCGGAAGCATACTGAACAGCATGAATTGTTTTACCCGTAGATGAAAAAAGTGAAATAAGATCGCCATCGTTATCAAGGGAGGGGAAACTTGTCACACTTATTACATTGCCAAAAGGAGTGAGCGCCGGCACCGCGGCACCTGTACATACAATTACAAAGCTATCGGGCTGTAATAGATAATTCGGGATTGGTCCTGTTTGCCCGGTTGCGTCAGCCAATCTCCATCCCTGCAGATTAATGGCAAATGATGACGTATTTCTCAACTCGACCCACTCGTTATTCGGCAAACCAACCTGGGGCGTAGGGTCAGCCATTAATTCATCAATCACCACATCATATTGTTGTGGTGTGTAAAAACTAAAATTGGCTGTTCCATTGTTAATGGTGTTTCCTGCAAGGTCATTTACCCCGTTCACATTTATCGTATATACTACGGCGTTAGTGAATGATGCTGCAAAAGCGAGATGTACAAGAGAAGAGTTTGACGCATCTATAAGGACAGTAACAGGGTTTCCCAAATTATTACTTACAGCGTAATTTGATACCAGCTCAGCACTGGATATTTCCACCGGCTCGTTGTAAAGAACGTCAACAGTATTTTGTGAAGTTGCCGTTGCAGACTGGATTGCCGGCGGCGTACTATCCGGTACATAATTTTTTATTTCTATCTCATCAAAAAAATGCTTTTGAAAAAAACTGGCAGTGCTTTGCTTTACAAGGAAACCAAAAAACGCAGAAGAAGTATAGGTTGCATCTGCTGCAACTCCTTCTGCGCTGAAAGAGTTACCGGTTCCACTTAGGTCTCTTGAAAGTATCCATTGATTACCCGCATCTCTTGTAACCTTAATTTTCATTTGATTGCTGCTCTTGTTTAGAACTCCATCTGCGCCGTCAATTATTTTAATTAGAGTACCTCCGGCATCTTTCCGGTAAAGACAAATCTCATCATTGGTATTTCCAATACGAACGAAATAACCGGTTGTAGTGCTAAGTGTAAGGTCACTTGCCGATGCCGTTAAAAACGCATCAATATAATTTGCAGAAGAAGGGTTAAATGCTATTTGCACATAAAATTCCCATTGAGCAGTATTCGCCAATGTATTACCGGTACTAATATAATACGTACTATTAGCCACAAGATTATTGCTCTGTAACTGAAAGGAACTGTTCACCAGGAAGTCTGAACTTGCGCCTATCCATGCAGGATTATTTGTAAAATCACCATCACCAAAATTTTCGGCAAGTTGCGCTTTCAAGGAGCCACTATATAATAAAGACAATAGAAAGAATGAGTAAAAAATTTTTACCATGAGCAGTTGGTTTGTTTTAAAGATAATACTTTATGTCTTTGCCTTATTTTTGCAAATAAATTTAATCTTAATAAAAAATAGCATTCTAAATGAAAGTTGCAGTGGTAGGTGTCACCGGTTTGGTTGGCAGCAAGATGTTACAAATACTGGAAGAAAGAAACTTCCCGGTTTCAGAAATTATCCCCGTCGCGTCAGAAAAATCAATTGGGAAGGAGATTACATTTAAAAATAAAAAATATAAAGTGATCTCCGCCCAGGATGCGATTGCGACAAAACCAGATCTCGCATTATTTTCAGCCGGCGGAAGCACTTCCCTTTCATTGGCGCCGCAATTTGCCGCTGCCGGCATTACTGTCATTGATAATTCTTCGGCGTGGCGAATGGATCCGGAAAAGAAGTTAGTTGTTCCTGAAGTAAATGCTCATGTACTAACAGAAGAGGATAAAATAATTGCAAATCCAAATTGTTCAACCATACAAATGGTGCTGGTGCTAAACCCGCTTCACAAAAAATATAAAATAAAAAGGGTGGTAGTTTCTACGTATCAAAGTGTTACCGGAACAGGCGTAAAAGCAGTACAGCAAATGATGAACGAACGCGAAAACATAAAAGGCGAGATGGCTTATAAATATCCTATCGATAAAAACGCGATTCCGCAAATAGATGTATTCACTGCAAACGGTTATACGAAAGAGGAAATAAAAATGGTGAATGAAACGAGGAAGATCATGGGCGATAACAGCATTCAACTAACGGCCACCTGTGTACGCATTCCTG
>JALYYM010000155.1 GCA_030946565.1 Bacteroidota bacterium
TGTAATTATTTCTCCATTCAAACCGGCTATGGCAATGCACCATCTTTTACTGTCTTCCACCTCCTGAACGTACACAAAGTCCTGGTCCTTTCCAAAAGGATCTTTCAGTAACGTATCTCCTAAAATCACCTGGCAAGGATAATTATCGTTGCAATGCTGCAAACCTAATTGTAACGAATGTAGAATTGATGATGAAGAAATAAGCTCTACGAGCTGAAGGTTAATTCTGCTTTGAAAAGCCCTTTGCAAAAATTCTTTAAGATGCAGATTTTCGGCAAGGAGAACTATGGTGGCTTCAGTAAAGTTCTTTTTTATAAGATCTTCGATAATCCAGCTAATCACTGGTTTTCCATTCACAGGAATCATAGAATTATTAGTATTTGAACTAATAGGCAAGTTTGAAAAATTAATTTTACCGCCGCATAATATTATCGTATTGGCAGCTTTAGTCGTCATTCAAAATCTTTTGGTAAATCGCTTCAATTTTTTTAATATTTTTTTCTGCGTCAAAGTTTTGTCTGGCATGATCCATTCCATTTTTTCCCATGGAAATTCTCAATTCTTTATTCTTAGCCAGCCGCAATATCGCTTCCGCAAGGGCCTCCGGATTTTCCCTTGGAACGCTTAAGCCGGTATGATTATTTATTACTATGGAGCTTTTGCCTGTATGACCTTCGTTTACAATCACCGGTCTGCCAACGGCTGCCGCTTCAAAGCCGGGGCGGCCAATTGCATATAAATTGTAGCACGCAGTAACAATATCCAATCCCGAAATCACATTAAAGATGTCTTTTCTATGATTTGTAAAATGCGTATTACTTAAAATATTATTTTCTTTAGCAACCGCTCTTGCTTTTTCGTACGGGTTTTCAGTATCAATCAGTTTTAGTTTCCCTCTCCAGCCGTAGTTTAGGTTTTTTTGAATGGGAGCGATCACAAAAAATCTAAATTTAATACCCGGTTCACTCTTTTGGGCTAACCCGGCAGCCTTCAAAAAATTCCATGCTCCCTTTTGTTTATTCAGGTTGCCTATCATTCCAACCGCAACTTCTTCGTCAGTAATTTTAAATTCTTCCTTAAAATTTGGGCGTTTTAAGATCGCATTATTGACTTCGCCAAAATCTACACTATTGTGTATCACCGAAATATTCTTTTCATTTTCAAATCCGTCTAATTCATCTTCGGAAATTGCGATAAGGTGCCGGGAACTTCGGGAAATTATTCTTCTGGAAATATTAAACAATAGCTTAGATTTCTTACCAGAATAGGAACTTCTTAAATGCCAAACAACTTTATAGCCTAATTTTTTTGCTGTTTTGCCTGCTATCAATGCTGACTTATCATTTATGTGCACAATATCAGGACCGAACCCGGTTAATTCATCTTCCAGGTTTTTATTTCGTTTTAAAGCTTTAAGGTTGTAATAAAAATCCTGATTTAGGATGGAGGGAGTTGGAGATGAAATAAATTTTGGTGCCGGTACAACTGAACAGGAAATTTTATGTGAAACTAATAAATCTACAAAAGGGCCATTACCCTGGCAAATGACTTTTATGAGATATGTTTTACAATCGATATGTTTTACAATCTGAAATAAACTAATAGCCGACCCGGTAAGTAACCCATCCTGATGAATAAATGCGACTTTTATCAAGATTCCCTTTTAAACATATTTTTCCTAATGACAGAATAAAAAATATGTCTCATCCATTTATCGCTTTTAAAATCTTCATGCCGCTTCATCTCACTATTCATAATTTTATCAAATTCGCTTCTTCTAATACCAAATTTCTTGACTATATATTCTATATCTTTCTCCAGCTCAAAATCAGAGGTGTAAAATGGCTTTTGAATTTCCGTGAGCGCCTCTTCCCTGGCTATCTGCCCTGAACAGACCAAATTTGAAAGGTGCGCTCTGCGTTTATCAATGCCGAATCTTTTGGGTAAAATATAACTTTGATAAAATTTAGTTACCAGGGATTCATGATGTTTCCCCCCATAATCACGCCATCCCAGTTCATCCTTAATTATTTCTTTTATTTCGCTTTTCACATAGGGCACATAATTTAAAATTGACACTGATTCTAGCTTGTGAAATAAATTAAAGTACAGCAACTTTAAAAAGCCTTGCGTCGGGTAGGTTTTTAATTTTTTTCCCGAGCCATATTTCTTATAGATATCTCTTAAATTGGTTAAATCGTCTTTGGCGCCATAATACCAGGACTTGGGCATAATGCTT
>JALYYM010000192.1 GCA_030946565.1 Bacteroidota bacterium
TTTGTGGCATTTTCTACCTGGATTTTGGTGTTTTTGGCAAATAAAATTTTACCCAGAATAATGCCTATTACTAAAGCCACGGCACCAATTATTATTGGGAGGGTTTGTTCCATCTTTTTTTAATGATTTAAATCGGTTCATAATCTATTCCTCGAAGATTGCAATCGTCATTGGAAAAATGCAATAGACGAAGATAGATAAATTGTGTGGAAATTTATGGACAGCGGGCTGATTCGTGAAGCTATGCTTTCACAAAGACAATCAACTGATATTATTGTGTTGAAAAAACAGTTTTAATTTCTTGGGTTCTTCGGAAACTGGAGGATGATAGATTCCCAATTGGCAGGGTTGTCAACCTTTTAAAGGTTGACAACCCTAATGGTTGAACGCTTGTAGAACAATACTACCTATAATAGGTTTATCGTAAAAAATATCTTGCATAACTGTTTTACCGTATCCGGAAATCATTTTACCGTCTTTTTGCAGCGTCTAAATAATCGTTTTACCGTAATTATTTAAATAAATAACTATTTTACCGTAGTAAATAACTATTTTACCGTAAAAATAAACTATGCCTATTGTATCAGCAGGAAATCTTTGGCTAAAAGAACGCTACGAATTAAGCGGGTATTCATTAACCCATAGCTCCTATATAGGAAGCAATGATTCCCTCGGGCTTACGTCAAAAGGAAATATAGAACAGGTGTATGGATTAAAATATGCCGTTACAACCGATGTGCCTTTGCTGCACCTGGAATTTGCGCTAAAGTATGACGATCTGGATCTCGATTTTTTAAAAGCCGTATTTAAAAAAACACCTGTTGAGGATATTATCGCCTTCATCGAAAAATCCCCATCGGGCAGGTATGCCAGAAAAATCGGCTTCTTATACGAATTTTTGACAGGAGAAAAGTTGGCACTCACCAAAGTAATAACCGGTAATTATTTTGATCTTTTGGAAACAAGCAAATACATTACGGGAAATATAATAAAGGATAGCCGCTGGAGGATCAATAATAATTTATTAGGAACCAGTTCCTGGTGCCCTATCGTGAGAAAAACCAATATTCTTATTAACCTCCTGAACCAAAATATTTCTCAACAAATTGAACAGCTTAAAAATAGCTTTCCGGCAGATATTTTTCAAAGAGCCACCAATTACCTGTATAATAAAGAAACCCGTTCTTCGTATGAAATAGAGAAAGAAAAACCGTCACCAGACAGAATGGAGAAGTTCATTGCACTTCTAAGGAGAGCCGGAACAGAACAAACAGCCGAACTATTAAATGAAGCCAGCCTGGTAGAACTGCAAAATGCTATTGTAGACTCAAGATTCGCGGCGGCGGCATTCAGGGATTTTCAAAATTATATTGGGCAATCTCTATCTGGTTTACAGGAATTGATACATTATATCTGCCCGCCACCGGAAATTTTAAAAACTTTAATGGATGGCTTAAAGGATAGCGCTGAAAAAACTGCTGGCATTCACCCCGAAGTAAGGGCGGCAATTATTGCATTCGGTTTTGTATTTATACATCCTTTCGAAGACGGGAATGGCAGGCTGCACCGGTTCCTTATACATGATATGCTGGTACATGATGGCCTGGTGCCCCAGGGGCTAATCATCCCTGTATCGGCGCACATGCTAAATAACATAAAAGATTATGACAACATCCTGGAAAACTATTCAAAACCTTTACTGCAGAGAATAAAATATAATAAAAAAGATGACGGAGAAATTGAAGTAGTTAACCCTGATGAAGTGGAAGGCTATTTCCGATATCCTGATTTGACTAGCCAGTGTATATACCTTGCTGAAACCATCCATGCCACTCTTAAAGAAGATATGCCTGGCGAACTTATTTTTATACAGCGGTATGATGAAGTGAAGAAGGCATTGCAGCTCATAGTAGATATGCCTGATAAGGATATTGATTACATGATAATGTTCCTTCATCAAAATAAAGGTGTGTTCCCAAAAAGAAGACGGGAGCAGTTTGCCAGGCTAACGGATGAGGAGATAAATAAAATGCAGGTAGCTTATAGAAAAATATTTGAAATGGGTGATTATGGCAATTGATACCGGAGATTTAACGGATAAAACATATAAAGCAATCATGATTGAAGCAGAACGGTTTAATCATGATTTAACCCAGCAATTTGGTTTGCTGAGTGGTGAATGTAAAGACGAAAAGGATTTTATTGCAAAGTCCGGACTGCTTATCAATGAAATGCTGCAATATGACGAAGCAGATATAGAGGATATGTTTTTCGGCCACCCACCCGATAAAGCGGATCTTCATAAAGAGTTGCGAAAAATTCTGAAAAATATTTCAAAACTTTAAATGGGTACTGATGCTACCCGAAGTTACCAGGGAACACCATCTGACAAAAGTTTAAAGAAGCTGATTTTTATTTCACTTTGAAAGCCTATTTTATAAAAGTAAATTATCAATCTGGCTTGCCATTTTACCTAATATTTCATTCAATTC
>JALYYM010000212.1 GCA_030946565.1 Bacteroidota bacterium
AGCAGAATCAATTTATTTTTATCAGCGTGAATCACATTATTTGCTGAGTCAAAAAGTATGGCATTGTGGGCTGCTACTGCATTTGCATGATAGTCTTTTTCAAGATTTTCATAAGCGCTTCCCCATGTGCCGAGGTCGCTCCAGCCAAACGAAGAAGGAATAACATAAACATTATCTGCTTTTTCTAAAATGCCATAGTCAATAGAAATGTTTACACAAAGCGGATAAATAAGATTAATGGCTTCCTGCTCATCAGGTGTATTAAAAGCCTTTTTTGCTCCGTCGAAAACTTCGTGCATTTCCGGTAAGTTTTTTTCAAAAGCTGAAATAATACTTTTTGTACGCCAAACGAAGATGCCGGCATTCCACAAAAAATCCCCGCTTATAAGAAAGTTTTTGGCCAGTTCTATATCGGGTTTTTCAGTAAAGGTTTTTACCTTATAAATATTTTCTGTTACAGAATGCTGTTCATATTGTATATAGCCATAACCCGTATTGGGCGATAAAGGTTTAATGCCTAACGTAAGAAGCGCATTGTTTTTCTCAGTAAATTCCAAAGCATCCAAACTAACTTTTATAAAAGCAATATTGTCCATTATTAAATGATCAGCAGGAGCACATATTAAATTGCTCTCGGGATTAATTTGTTGCAACTTATATGAAATGTAAGCAACGCAAGGAGCTGTATTTTTTCTGGAAGGTTCACATAAAATATTTTCAGGGTTTAATAAAGGAAGCTGCTCAGCAACAATATCCCTGTATTGCAAAGAAGTAACGATATATATATTTTCGTTGGGTATATATTGTGAAAAACGATCGTAAGTTGATTGTATAAGTGTGCGTCCCTGGTTAAGAATATCTAAAAATTGCTTTGGGTAATTCATGCGGCTTACGGGCCAGAACCTGCTCCCAATACCACCTGCCATTATTGCTACATAATTATTTTTATTCATTTCGTTTAAGTTTAAATGATACCTTCCCGCACAAGATCGTGCAAATGTATAATTCCTGCATAAACCTCTCCTTCAGTAACCACAAGCTGGCTTATGTTGTTTTTCCGCATTATGTCAAGGGCGGTTACTGCAAGTTCGCCGCTACTTATTTTTTTTGGTGATGGAGACATAATATCTTTTGCCACCACATCAGTAAGAGAATTATTTTTTTCAAGCATTCTTCTGAGGTCACCATCTGTAATTATACCAAGAATTTTTTCTTCATCATCGAGTACCACAGTAGCGCCTAAACGCTTTTTTGTAATTTCTATTATAACTTCTTTTAAAAAGCTGGTTACTTTCACCGAAGGCTTTTCGTTATTTATGAAAAGATCGCCCACCTGCAGGTATAATTTTTTACCCAAAGTTCCTCCGGGATGAAACTTTGCAAAATCGTCTGAGCCGAATCCCTTTAATTCCATGAGGCAAATTGCGAGCGCATCGCCCAAAACTATTTGTGCTGTTGTGCTGTTTGTTGGTGCAAGGTTATTTGGGCAAGCTTCTTCGGTAACGGTGGAGTCTATTACAACGTCTGCGCATTTTGCAAGATAGCTTTGCATGTTTCCACAGATGGTAATAATTGTGTTTCCAAAGTTTTTTATTAGCGGAAGCAAGATTTTTATTTCAGGGCTGTCACCGCTTTTACTAAGAATCATAACGACATCATCTTTTTGAACCATACCTATATCGCCATGAATTGCATCAGCCGCATGTAAAAATAAAGAGGGCGTGCCTGTGCTATTAAGTGTCGCAACTATTTTTTGTGCAACAATTGCACTTTTACCTATTCCGCTTACAACCACACGTCCCTTACATTTATCAATTGTTAAAACAGCCTTTTCAAAATCCTCATTTATTAAACCTCCTAAATCCTTTATAGAACGTGCTTCCAGGTCAATTGTTTTTTTAGCGGAAGAAATAATATTGTTGTTGGCCATTCAAATAAATATAAATAGTATAATAGTAAGTTAATTAAACAAAAAGATTAGCGGCAATCGAAAAAGTGCAAACCTACTTAAAATGGTGAACCTTCATTGAAAAAAAGGTGTGGCTGTATTATCCAAACGTCGTATCTTAACAACAATAATTTTTATAAAGAAATGTTATACTGTTAAACAATTCTTACAAACCGTTTCGGAATATCAATTGAATTAACTTTGAACCCCTTTAAAAATTGTGGAAAAGAAAAGAAAAACCATGCCTACTACTAAAGTAAAAGCCAAACCATCCAAACCAAAAAAGTCATTATCCGGAAGCCCAGCAACAAAAATTTCTTCTAGTTTTCTTTCGGATCACTTACAAAAATACTTTGGGTTTAAAAATTTTAAAGATACCCAGGAGCAAATAATTACCAATGTGTTGGATGGTAAAGATACGTTTGTGATTATGCCTACCGGTGGTGGTAAAAGCCTTTGTTACCAGTTACCCGCCATGATAAGCGAGGGATGTGCAATAATTGTTTCGCCCCTTATCGCGTTAATGAAAAACCAGGTTGATCTAATGCGGGGATTTAGCAGTGAAGATCATGTGGCTCATTTCTTAAACAGTACGCTTAACAAAGGGCAACAAAAAATTGTAAAGGAAGATCTTACTTCCGGCAAAACAAAAATGCTTTATGTGGCTCCGGAGACGCTTACCAAAGAAGAAAATGTTGAGTTTTTTAGAGACCTGAAGATTTCCTTTTTTGCCGTAGATGAAGCGCATTGCATAAGTGAGTGGGGTCATGATTTCAGGCCGGAATATCGTAAGCTAAAAGAGGTAATGGACGAAATAGATAGCAAGATTCCGATAATTGCACTAACGGCCACGGCTACCCCAAAAGTGCAAAGTGATATAGTAAATAACCTTGGATTAAGAGAACCTAAGATTTTTATATCGTCCTTCAACCGGCCAAATTTATACTATGAAGTGCAGCCGAAAATAAAAAAAGAACAAGCCGTAAAAAGCATTGTAAAATTCATATCTCAGAACAAGGGAAAAAGCGGCATCATATATACGCTGAATCGCAAAACGACAGAAGAGTTAGCTCAAATGCTAATGGCAAATGGCATTAAAGCGGTTGCTTATCATGCGGGCCTCGATTCAAAGCTCAGGGCAAAAAGGCAGGACGAATTTCTTGGGGAAGACGTCCAGGTAATTGTGGCGACCATCGCTTTTGGAATGGGAATAGATAAGCCGGATGTTCGGTTTGTTATTCATTACAACATACCCAAGTCCATTGAGAACTATTACCAGGAAACTGGCCGTGCAGGCCGCGATGGGCTTGAAGGAAAGTGTATTCTTTATTATTCGCATAAGGATGTCGCCAAGCTTGAACACCTTATGCGGGACAAGACTTTAAGTGAAAGGGAAATGGGCGGCCAGTTAATAAATGAGACGGTCGCTTATTCAGAAAGTGGTGTATGCAGGAGAAAAATTTTGCTTAATTATTTCGGCGAAGAATACGGCCTTGATAATTGTGGCGGTAAATGCGATAATTGTAAAAATCCCAAGGAATTAATCGAAGCAAAAAATGAAGTAGTAATTGCCCTTAAAGCGATAAGCGCATTAGGCGAAAGGTTTCCGATAGCTTATATGATATCTGTCATTTCGGGGAAGGCCAACCCGCAAATAAAAATGTACCGGCATGATGAAAATCCTGTGTTTGGTACGGGTAAAAACAACGAAGAGCATTTTTGGAATTCTTTATTAAGGCAATTGCTTTTAGAAAATATTATTCAAAAAGATATTGAAGATTATGGTGTATTGAAGATTACGAAGAAAGGAGAAGCTTTCTTAAAAAAGCCGGCAAGTTTCAAAATTGTATTGAGTCATGTTTTTGAAGAAAATGGTGATGATGAAGAGGAGGGCTCGGATAATGATGAAGCAGTAACAGCAGATGATCAGCTTTTTGAATTGTTGAAAAATGTTCGCCAGGCTGAAGCCCAAAAAAGAAATCTTCCGCCTTTTGTAATCTTTTTAGAGAACAGCCTGCAGGATATGGCAACATTATATCCGACTACATTGAAGGAACTCGAAAAATGCCAGGGCGTGAGTGTCGGCAAAGCTCTAAAATTTGGAAGGCCGTTTGTTGATGTAATTGCAAAATATGTAGCCGAAAATGAAATACAAAAACCTGACGATTTTGTGATGAAAAGTGTTGTTAATAAAAACAGTAACAAAGTTTTTATTATCCAAAATGTAGATAAGAAAATGCCGCTTGAAACTATCGCGAGGCATAAAACCTTAAAGCTTGAAGAGCTTCTGGAAGAGATGGAAACTATTGTCGCCAGTGGCACAAAACTAAATCTTGACTACGCAATTGAAGACCTTGTAGAAGAATATGAGCGGGAAGAGATCATTGATTATTTTAAAGGATGCCAGACCTCCAGCCTTGATATTGCACGGGAAGAGCTTTCAGATGGCAACTATACATTAGAGCAACTGAAAATAATGCGTATCAAATTTTTATGTGAGTATGGAAATTGATTCAAACAAAAATTGAATTTTTATTTTACATGAATAATTCTATTTTTGCCGCCCTATGGTGCGGTAGCTCAGTCGGTAGAGCAAAGGACTGAAAATCCTTGTGTCGGCGGTTCGATCCCGCCCCACACCACAGAGAGAGGGTGCCTGCAAAGCGGTTCCCTCTTTTATTTTACAACTGATTCACTTCACTAACGGTGTGGGCTAAACGCTTATCTTCCAAAGTCATCTTGTACCCTTACAATATCTTCTTCATCACTCGGATTATCTTCATCAGTATGTTGCCAGATCTCCGCAATAATTCCCCATGAGGAAAGGCCTATAAGCCTGTGTCGTTCGCCCTGCCTGAGAATAATTTTATCTCCCACCTTCTTCGTTTGTAAAGCTCCTTCAGTATCGTTGTCACTAACTTTTATTCCAACTTTGCCCCCAATTACTACCCACTTTTCGGCCCGTCTGTGGTGATATTGCCAACTTAATCTCTTATCGCTTTCAACAATTAATATTTTGGGACTTATTTTTCCCTTATCGAATTTTTCATTAATAGCACTATTAGAAAAAAATTCTTCAATGAACTTTTTAGCTTGCAATTCATCAATTACAAAAAAGCCTCCCCATGGCCTTGAAGCGTCAAAGTTGACAATGGAGAAACCCTTCGATTCTAAATAATTTTTTACCGAGTTAAAAACTTCTTCTTTGCTCGTTTCTTTTGTAAAATGTAAATTCATTGTATGTATATAACGGTTAAGTATAGACGAAGTTATCTTCCCATATAAACCATAAGAATTTGGACATCGCTCGGATTTACGCCACTTATACGGCTTGCCTGTCCCAGGGTCTGCGGTTTAATTTTATCAAATTTCTGTCTCGCTTCATTTGATAAAGAAGATATTTTTTGATAATTAAAATTATCGGGAATAACCTGGTCTTCAAGAGAGCTCATCTTTTTTACCATTTCCT
>JALYYM010000240.1 GCA_030946565.1 Bacteroidota bacterium
AACGAGCGCCAGGTCAATTTCATTTGTATCAGCTTTGTCGCCGCCGGTTGGCTCCGCGATGCCAAATAAATTGTCTATCATTTCCATATCATCATCTAGGTGAAAATGATGCATATTACCTGATTCAACATCTATTTTAGGAACCAATACTTTGATGCCGGGGTTTTTAAATTCAAGGAATTTTATGATGTGATATGTATCGGCTTCTCCAAGTTTTTCCGAAGACAGATATGTATGAACGCATGATAAAAAAGGCAGGTGGATTTTTTGAAAATTGATAAGCATAAGGTCATTCATTATTTCAATATCCTTCGGGGAAAGATTTTGTCTTTTCTCCTTATAAATATTTCTCAGCTCTTTTTTTGTCATAAAAATTTTTGAAGGCCCGGAAGTATTTCATCTGCCAAAGCTCTTACAGTTTCCTTAGTTATTATTTGCTGATGCCTGATGGAACCGATGATGGGATAACCGCTCCAGTCAGCTATTTGGCTTTCATAATCCATGAATTCTTCAGTAAAAACCCAACCCGCAACTTTTATTTTTTCCCGCTTCAACACAGCAGCGGTAAGCAAAGAATGGTTAATGCTGCCCAATTCGTTTTTACTTACGATGATAACTTTAGCTTTCATTTTTTTAATAAGGCCGAGCACAAATTGTTTTTCATTTAAAGGAACCATCAATCCTCCGGCGCCTTCAACTACCAAATGATTTTTAGAATCAGGTAAATAGTTAACGATCTTTTTTATTTTAATTTTTTTTCCTTCAAGAGCAGCAGATATGTGTGGCGAAGCCGGCAAAGCAAGGCGATATAGTTCAGGATGAACAACGGATTTTTTATTGGAAAGTAAATGCTGTACCGTTATTGAATCCGTGCCGTCTTCGTAACCAGCTTGTACCGGCTTCCAATAGTCGGCCTGTAAAGCTTCTGTAACGATTGCCGCTACCAAAGTTTTTCCAACACCTGTTCCCGTACCTGTTATAAAAATTGGTCGCAAGTTCTTTATTGATTATTTATAAAAATGGAGAAAATAGTAGTTCCATAATTTCGCATGGTTTTGAACAAGGGTATTTTTTCATAATTATTAGCCGGTGTATGTTCCAGTATGAACCAGCCATTTTTCGTCAACAATTTTTTTTCAATAATAATCTTTGGCAGGTCATCAATATTCTTTAAAGAGTATGGAGGCCCTGCAAAAATAAAATCATATTGCTCATTATTACTATTAAGAAAATTGAAAACATCCATTTTCAGGACTTTGCAATTTTCTATTTTCAAATCATCAATAGATTTTTTTATGAATGCAAACATCTTCGGATCCTTCTCTATAATTGTAAGATCGCTAGCTCCCCGGGAAGCAAGCTCGTAACTTATGCTGCCGGTTCCTCCAAAAATATCCAGCGTTTTTAAGCCGGGAATGGAAATATTATTCTCGATTATATTGAACAGGCCTTCCTTGGCAACATCAGTGGTGGGGCGTGTATGCGGCATTTTTGCAGGTGGATGAATTTTCCGGCCTCCATATTTTCCTGTAATGATGCGCATTAACCTGTTGTAAATAAATGACAGAAAAAATGTGGCGGATAAGTAAGTATATCATCTGTCAAACTTATTCCACCGGGCATGCTTGCGAAACATACCTGTTCAAAATATTTATATATCTCTTTATACAAACCGGAATTCTGTTCGATAAGCCCGCTAGCTTCTATAGCTATGTTATCCATTTGGAACCGGCTGCAAATATTGAGCAATGTATAAGAAACATCTTCTGCAGTTTTATAAAGGAAGCTATTTACCAGCAACAACTTTCCACCCTTCTTTAACGCTACAACAATTTTATTTGGATAAAATATAACGCTAAGCTTATTGTTATCTGCTAATGAATTTCTTGCTAAAACTGAATATTGGTGTACTATTTCTGCCGATGGAAATTGCGCTACTAGATCTTCTTTAAGCTGCGAAGGAATCCGATAAATGTTGTAAGCTTGTATGTCAACGATCACATCACTCAGCACGGCATGGTTCTCTGTTAGGTCGCCATGTATCATGTTAAGAATAGAGGAATTTTTTTGCGAATTGTACATTTCAAAAGGAACCAGCACGCTCTCTGGAAACGAATAAATAATGAAAACTTTTTTAAAATTTCCTGACAATAAAATGTGGTCTTTAAAGATTTTTTTTAGAATTGAACAATCGCTATCGTGTACATGATGGTTTGTATAATGATAAGCTCCGAACGAAATAATTTCATTTGTTTCCTCATTTTTTACCACGTAGGAAAAGCCATCACTTCCCGCTTCGCAAATAAGCAAGCATTTGCCCGCATCTATTTCACCTGGCAGTATTTCTAAAACAGCTTTCAATAAATAATATTTTTTATAAGTTCCTTTTGCCGCAATAATAGAATATTTTTCTGAGTCTTTCTGCTGCAAATAAAACGATTTGATTTTTTATTGAAAACTTTACGCTAGTGTTTAGATACCTTGATAAAACCGATCCTTTCTTTTTAACTAACGTTACACATATTGGATGATGAGCGGAATATTTTTTCCTTAGCTTTGCCACCCAAAAAATAACAGAAAAAATAAGACAATGAGCAACAGAACATTTACAATGATAAAGCCCGATGCAACAAAGAATGGCCATACGGGCGCTATTTTGCAACAGATAGTGGGTGCTGGTTTCCGTATAGTGGCAATGAAAATGACACACCTTTCAAATACTAAAGCAGGCGAATTTTACGAAGTACATAAAGAGCGCCCTTTTTATGGAGAGTTGGTTGAGTTTATGAGCAGCGGCCCTATAACGGCAGCCATACTCGAAAAAGAAAATGCTGTTGAAGATTTCAGAAAGTTGATAGGCGCCACTAACCCGGCACAGGCTGATGAAGGAACGATTAGAAAATTGTTTGCAACTTCTATCGGCGAAAATGCGATCCACGGAAGTGATAGTGATGAAAATGCTAAAATAGAAGCTGACTTCTTTTTTAGTAAGCTTGAGCAGTTCTGATTTTATTAGAAGGTTTTAATTTTTCATACTGGGTAAAATGATAGGCACACTTATTATTTTACCCAAACTTTTACCAGGAAGTCTCCTTTCCAATTCCCTTCTGCC
>JALYYM010000253.1 GCA_030946565.1 Bacteroidota bacterium
GTATTTTCCATCATTAGCACGCGATCTCCTACGCCAATTCCAAGTGCGCCACCGCTGGCACCTTCGCCAATAATCACACAAATCACCGGAACTTTTAGCCTTAGCATTTCATAAATATTCCGTGCAATTGCTTCCCCTTGCCCGCGCTCTTCTGCCTCAAGTCCAGGATAAGCACCGGGCGTGTCAATAAAAGTAATGATCGGCTTTTCAAACTTTTCTGCAAGCTTCATTAATCGCAAAGCTTTGCGGTAACCCTCGGGATTGGCCATTCCGAAATTACGCATTTGGCGCATTTTGGTATTTGTACCTTTTTGCTGGCCTATCACCATCACGGTATCACCGTCGAGCTGTGCGAAGCCGCCAACCATCGCTTTATCATCCCGCACATTTCTATCCCCATGAAGCTCTACGAAGTTGGTAAACATTTTCAGTATATATTCCAATGTATACGGACGGTCAGGGTGCCGGCTCAATTGTACCTTTTGCCAGGGAGTCAGGCGCTCTGTTATTTCTTTTCTTTTTAAAAGAATAGATTGTTCCAACTGGTTTATGATGGTATCGTAATCAACTTTGGTATTTTTTGAAGCCAGTTTTTTGTTTTCTTCGATCTGCTCGTATAGCTCTTTAATAGGTTGCTCAAAATCAAGAAACTGTCTTACAAATGTTGCTGCCATATATTATATAAAAGGTGATGATCCGTCTTCAAAAAAACTGAATCTTTATAAAGTCAATGAAGTTACAACGTCAAAAGTAAAAATTAATTCATTGGAGTTGAATCAATTTTATAAATCAATAAAGAAAGGAACAATTTAGGGCGATCATTCAAATAAAATCACTCACACTAATTATCAATTTATAACCTTGAAAGATTTCCAAACTATTTAGGAGCGGCAAAGTCAGGGTTGTTAAACATTGATTTATTAAACAGGTAATATTTTCCGTCTTTGTAATTTTTCCAATACCGGTGGCCCATCACATCATAATATAGCCGGCCATCTACGCTCTTATGCGCAGCCTCATCATTTACCGAGATCACCTTTGGTAGTGGTTCTTTCTTTTTTGCAACCACCGGTTTTTTTACGGATAAAGAGTCCACAGGTTTTTCAATTGCAGGCGCTACAGTACGCGATGGAAAATTTTTTTTATGGCAACTCATTATCATCATTCCCATAAAAGCAATCGCCGTGAAAAAAAATATTTTATGCATGTAAAAAAGTTTGACTTCTCTTTTCAAGAATTTTACCAAAAACTGTTAAACGGGTTTTATTCAATTTTTAATAAAGAATTGAATGAACTTTTCCCGCATTTCTTGTGCATTGTTTGGATTGGAGACTTTTCCTCTCGTCGAAATTACTGCGCAGGGAGTACATTAACTCGAAAAGTCTTTTCGGGGTGAAGGTTTACACCTACAAAACGAGACGTCTTTTGGAAGAAGTGAAAGGTCGTGCGCAGGCTGGCTTTCTTCTAATGTCGAAAAGAAATCCCCGCATCTGCAACGAATGAAATGTGCTCTCGTTTATTTATTTGAGCACTTCTTTAAGTTCCAGAGATTTCTCCTCTCGCCGAAATGACGTGCAACTTATTTTAATTGCCTGAAACGTCTTTTCGAGGTAGAGGTTGGCACCGCAAGAGACATGGGCCTTTTCCAGGAAGTGTATGGCAGGTGTGTATTTACCTAATGTCAAAAACAAATCCTTAACACCAGTTTTCTTTCAAAAAAGAACACCGATAAAATGTGCCATCTTCAAACATCTTAAATAATAATACAAAAAAAATCCTCATCCTCCCAATGATTTTTTATTATTGCATATCAAATCCTCGAACTAAATATTGATACGATATGGGAGACCACTTACAAATTAAGAAACAGCCAAAACAATACGATGCAATAATTGTGGGATCAGGTGCAGGCGGCGGTATGTCAGCCTATGTGTTGGCAAAAGCCGGCCTGAAAGTATGCCTGCTGGAAGCCGGCCCTGATTTTGACCCAAAAATTAATTCTGCTCAATTAAAAAATCCATGGGAATCACCACGTCGTGGCGCTAGTACCAAATTCAGGCCGTTTGGTGATTTTGACGGCTGCTACTGGGGTTGGGAAATTGATGGCGAGCCTTATACACACGTGGAAGGAACCAAATGGGAATGGTGGCGTGCCCGCATGGTAGGCGGAAGAACGAATCATTGGGGAAGAATTTCGTTAAGGTTTGGCCCGAGGGATTTTAGAGGCAAAAGCCTTGACGGCCTTGGTGATGACTGGCCAATTGGTTACGAAGATGTAAAACCCTATTACGATAAAATAGACAGGCTCATTGGTGTGTTTGGCAGCAATGAGGGGTTGCCAAATGATCCTGATGGTATCTTTCTGCCACCACCTAAGCCACGCTTGCACGAGTTGTTCATTAAAAAGGGGGCTGCCAGTGTAGGCGTACCCGTTATACCTTCACGTTTATCTATTCTTACCAAACAAATAAATAAGGAAAGGGGTTCTTGCTTTTTCTGTGCCCAATGTGGAAGAAGCTGCAAAGTATATGCGGATTTTTCTTCTTCCTCGGTGTTAATTAAGCCTGCTCTTGAAACCGGCAATGTTGACCTGGTAACAAATGCGATGGCACGTGAAGTACTTACTAATAAAGATGGATTGGCAACAGGCGTTTCTTACGTGAATAAAGAAGATATGCAGGAATACCAGGTACAGGGCAAAGTGGTAGTGCTGGCAGCCAGTGCCTGTGAAAGTGCCCGCCTGCTTTTGAATTCAAAGTCATCCAGAAACCCTAACGGACTCGCAAATGCAAGCAGTGTTGTTGGAAAATATTTACATGACTCTACCGGTGCTGCCATGGGTGGCGTTTTGCCAAAGTTATTTGGAAGAAAAAGATATAATGAAGATGGGGTTGGCGGCATGCATGTTTACACACCCTGGTGGCTCGATAATAAAAAATTAGATTTTCCACGCGGCTATCATATTGAATATGGTGGAGGTATGAACCAGCCGGGATATGGCTTGGGCTTTGGCGTAGAAAAGATGAACGGCGCTTACCAGAAGGAGGGCAAAACAAAAGAGCCGGGCGGGTATGGCATTTCATTAAAAGACGATTACCGGTATTTTTATGGCGCAGGCGTCAACTTAGCCGGGCGTGGTGAAGGAATCGCTTTGGCTTCAAACTATTGCGAAATAGATCCGTCAGTAGTGGATAAATATGGTATTCCCGTGTTGCGTTTTAATACAAAAAACAGCAGCTACGAAATCAACCAGGCGAAGCACATGAAAGAAACGTTTAAAGAGATCATGCACAATATGGGAGCGATAATTACTTACGGTGACGATGGCCCCGAGAATGATTATGGATTGCATGCTCCCGGAAATATTATTCACGAAGCAGGCACAGTTCGTATGGGTAGCGATCCAAAAAAATCAGCTTTGAATAGCTGGAGCCAGGCACATGATTGCAAAAATTTATTTTGTGTTGATGGCGGCCAGTTTGTTTCGCAGGCTGATAAAAACATTACGTGGACTATACTTGCTCTTGCAATGCGTGCTTCGGAACATATAGTAGATGAATTGAAAAAACAAAATATTTAATTAACCAGGCAACATTAATGTGTTGCAAAAATTAATTTTTATGGACAGGCGTAAATCCATCAAAGCGTTGATAATCGGTACAGCTTCTACCGGCGTGTTGTTAGATGCATGTAAAAACACAGACGACAAAAATCTTAAATTCAAAGATGCTTCTGCAAAACTGGAGGGTGGCGAAAAAAAAGCTGATGACCAGCCAGCCCGCATGGAGGAAGAAAAGATTTTAGACAAAAAACTTCACGAAGAAACTTTTTTTACGCCGGGCGAAATGGGTGCCATCACTATATTGGCAGATATCATAATTCCAAAAGACGACAAAAGTGGCAGCGCTTCCGATGCTAAAGTTGGTGACTTTATTGAGTTTATTGTAAAAGACAAACCTGAGTTCCAAACTCCTATGCGAGGCGGGTTGCGTTGGATAGAAATGCAATCCCTTAACCGGTTTGGAAAATCATTTGCAGATATTGATGATAAGCAGCGAATATCGATTGTAGATGATATAGCTTATCCGGGAAAAGCAAAGCCTGAGATGCAACAAGGCGTTTCGTTTTTTAACCTGATGCGTGGCCTCACGGCAACCGGTTTTTTTACTTCAGAAATTGGCGTAAAAGATATTGGGTATATGGGTAATGTGCCTAACCAATGGAATGGTGTGCCGGATGATGTTTTAAAACAATACGGATTGGCTTATACGGACAAGGAATTGAAAGAGTGTGTAAGCTTTTAGGTATTAATTTTACATTACTCTTCGTTATGAAGGGCTTTGTTTTTGGTAATTATTTTACCGAAAAATAAAACGCTCTGCATTATATAGTTCTATTTTTACACAAAGCAATCATATTGAAATCTAAGATTCTTTCAATCATACTTATCGTTCTTTTAATTACCGAAAGTGCAAGCCTGCTTTTTGCCTGGGGCGAATGGGGACATAAGCACATCAACCGCGGAGCCGTGTTTGCGCTGCCCAATGGAATGATAAAATTTTATTACAACCATATAGATTACATAACAGAAGCTTCTGTAGTTCCGGATTTACGCAGAGGTGTTCTTAATGATAGAGCTGAGCCACCGCGGCATTATATAGATATAGAAGACTTCGGAAATATTTCAGTTGAGTCTTTTCCTAAAACAACTAAAGAGGCATATATAAAATACGACAGCAACTTTCTAAATAGGACAGGGTATTTGCCCTGGTACATTCAAAACCTTGAAGAGAAGCTAACACAGGCTTTTAAAAAAAGAAGTAAATCTGAAATACTTTTTATTTCTGCAGAATTAGGACATTATGTAGGTGATGCACACATGCCTTTGCACACATCTTCTAATTACAACGGACAGCTTACTAACCAGAAAGGCGTACATGCTTTATGGGAATCAACGCTGCCTCAACTGTTTGGCAGCGATTTTAATTTTAATGTAGATAAAGCAAAATTGATTTCAGATATTCCTGCAGAAACATGGAATATGATTGCACAGTCTCATGCCCTTGTAAGCCCCCTCCTCAAAATAGAAAAAGAAAACAGAGATGCATTCAATAAAGATGATCTTTATAAAAAAGATGACACGGGTCATGTTGTTTTATCATACAATCAACCTGTCTTCTCTGATGAATATGCAAGGTCTTTTAATAAAGCTTTAGGCGGAATGGTTGAGCAGCAACTTCGTTTATCTATTAAAGACGTAGCAGATTACTGGTACACCGCCTGGATAAACGCAGGTAGCCCAGAGCTTCTTTCGCTTGACGACAGCCATCTTACAAAACAAAATGCAAAGAACTTTAAGAGAGAATTTAACGCATGGAACAAAGGGAAGTTGCTTAATCTATCTAATGAAAAAGAAGAGTAGCAATTTATATACAACACTTAACTACGCATTATATTAAAGAAGAATTTGAATGTATATTAATATCTCTTCTTCTTATATCTGACTCAATTGATATAACCGTTTTCAATCCCACTTCAAAAAAGCAACTTTCAAAGTTTGCTAATAAAGGATTTCTTTATTCCGGAATTAAGCCCTCAAACTGTTATCCACACTGAGCCCTTTAAGAAAACATGGCATAATTTTTACTATACATGAGCGACATTATTTTTCGTAGCCTATAGAAATTATCCTTATAGTACCTGCCTAAAAATTACCAAAGAACCGGCAAATTAAAAACCTGACACAAAATGCAATTTGAGGCAATGGCCTGCAATTGATTTAAAGAATTTTAGTTACTGGGATCAATAAGTAAGAAATTAAATGTAAGGACGCAACGGGCTTTAAACAAAAATAAGACAGGCTATTTACCAAAAGACTAAAACTATTTAACCCCTAAGTTCTTCCTTGACAATGGTCATCTG
>JALYYM010000264.1 GCA_030946565.1 Bacteroidota bacterium
GGCTTTTTGGTATCAATAGCCTGCCGGCAGAATCCAAATCAATTGCCGTAGCGCCGTTCAAATAATATCGTTTGAAAAGCCTTACTTTGGGATCAAAATCATTCAAATTGCTTAGGTCAGAAAAAACTGGTTTCCAGCTTTCAGATGTGTATAAACTAAGGCACTTCTCAAACCCCCTGTTTAATACAAATGAATCAGTCCAGCTTTCAGGTAATTGCTTTTTAAAACCTGCCGGTAACAGGAAGCGGCCTTTAGCGTCCAATGTAGCTTCGTATTCTCCTATAAAGCCTATCATTATGAACTGATTAGTGAGGTTTTAAATTAAATCAACACAAAATAACACTTTTTCCCACTTTCAAGCTAATTTTTATAATATCTTATTTATGCACGTGCTTAATATGTAGTGTTGGAAGGGCTCAGCGAGGAGATATGAAGTAAAGGATTGTGGAAACACTGTGAATTAGTAGTGTATAAAATGTTGGTAATATTGCAATTCTTACAAAGGAAGTATATAATTATCTATACGTTCTATAGCCAAGAATTCAACCAGGAAACTTACTAATAATTATAATTACTGAAGATTGAAGACCGGATAATAAAATAGTTAGCAACAGAATTACTACCAGGAAGAGTAAGATGATTAAGCAGGTAATTTTTATTGAAACTGCAGAAGAAGAAATCTTTTTTTCAAATAAAATAAAAAAAGGATAACTAAGAAGTTGCCCTGGCCAATTCCTCGTTAATAGTGGCCTCTTTGATTGTAGGCAAATCCAAAATAAAGGCGCTTCCTTTACCGGGTAAGCTTTCAGCTTTTATTTTTCCCTTATGTGCATCCACGATGGTTTTTACGTAGCTCAGCCCAAGGCCAAACCCTTTTACATTGTGAATGTTACCCGTGTGCGCCCTGTAAAATTTTTCAAAAATACGGTGCAGGGTTTCTTTATTCATGCCTATGCCATTGTCTTCAATTTTTATCCGCAAATGGTTGTTTATATTTTGCGTTGATAATTTTATAAGGAGGTTTTCTTTTGAATATTTAATCGCATTATCCAGTAGGTTATTGATAATGTTTATAAGATGAACTTCATCACCTTTTACTAAATCATTGGTTGCGTCAAGATGCATTTCCAATATGCCCTTCTTTTCATCAAGTGGAAGCTTTATATTATTCACTGCCGCATTTATAAGGTCATGTGCGTGAACATATTCTTCATTTAGCTGTATCTCCTGCTTATCAAGCAAAGCAGCTTGCAGTATGGTTTCTACCTGCTTATTCATTCTACGGTTTTCATCTTTTATAATTCCCGAAAAATAATCCATCTTACTTCTGTCATTAATAACTTTTTCATTTTTTAATGCATCTACCGCAAGGGATATGGTTGCTAACGGCGTTTTAAATTCATGCGTCATGTTATTAATGAAATCAGATTTTATTTCACTCAATTTTTTTTGATTTAAAAGCGCTCTTATAGTAATAAAAAAAGCAGTAAAAATGATAAGGGTAAATAATATAGCGCCGAGCACCAGCCAAAACATTTGCTTCCAGATAATATCTTTTACATGTGGTACTATTATCACCAATAATTCCTCAGTAGAAAGGCCCTCAGCCAGGCTGCCGCTGGGCGCTTGTATGGGAATAACTCTTGAGTAATTATGCACAGTATCAAGGCACGCTTCCATGTAATGTTTGGATTGGAGGTCGTCGCCAATCATAGAAGTAGTGGTAATGGCAAATTCAAATTCAACATTTTTCATGTTATATTTTTCAAATGCTTTTTGTATCCTGTCGCGGATTTCTTCTCTCCGGAATTTATGTACAATCGTGGTAGGAAATACATTCAAAGGAAAGAGTAAATCATTTTTTCGCCGGTCAAAGGGTGAAAGATTTCCCTTTTCTTCAGCGAGGTCAGTAGCAGCGGTATAAGTCACCATTGAGAAGCCTTTTTCGAACTGTTGTTCCTTATCCTGCAGGGCTTGTTTTATCCAGAGAATCTGAAAAAATATTATCCCCATTAAGGAAACAAAAATCAGTATGGTGATGATAGGAAAAATTCTCTTCATGAAAAGCAAATTTAAAACTCACAAATGCTAAAACACCACAGAAAGATACCAGAACTCAATTTTTAACAACTCTTACATTTAATTTATTTTGATAAAAAAAATAAGAGTATATATTTTTCGCTAAATAAATATAATTTAGAATTATGATTTCTCCCGCCCGAGGTACCTTATTAATCGCAAACCCTTTTTTAAAAGATCCAAACTTCACAAGAAGTGTAATTTTTTTATGTGAACATAAAGAAGAAGGAAGTTTTGGATTTGTCTTAAATAAAAAATTTTCCAAAAGGCTTAATGAATTAGTTCCTGAGCTAGAAAGCTTCCGCCTCCCTGTATACCAGGGCGGCCCGGTACAGGGAGATACACTTCATTTTCTACACCAATATCCCGACCTGATAAGTGGCGGCGAAGAAGTGATGAAAGGTGTATATTGGGGTGGCAATTTTGAGAGCCTGTTAATCAATTTGAAGAATAACAACCTTGATACAAACCTCCTGCGGTTTTTTATAGGCTACAGTGGCTGGACGGAGGGGCAACTGGATAATGAGATGAAAGAACAAAGCTGGCTCACGGTATCGGCAACACGAAAACTTATCTTTGACACACTGCCGCAAGATACCTGGAAAAATTCCCTCAAGCATCTTGGTGGAAATTATGAGATGATGATAAATTTTCCGCTCGATCCGCAGCTTAATTAAATTACTGATATTTATTTTTTAATCTTAAAAAACTGGTATGAAAAGATTAGCTGTTGTATTTGGAATTTTATCTCTCACTGTATTTGCTATGCTCATAGAAAAAAACAAGAAGAAAAAAAAGAAATCAAAAAAAGAAAAAAAATTTTTAGAAGTAGAGATGTCAGCGCCAAATGGTGAGCCAATATTAAGTGGAGCCGGCGGTGGCAAGTATTATATGAATGGTGGCAAAAAAGTATATCTCAGGAAAGCGAAATGATTTCAAGGAGTTGTTCTTAAAAATTTTTAGGCGGATGTAAATAGTTACCTATTTTTATTAAAAAAGGTGCTCTATAAACTTCTATTGTTTCCAGCAAGGATTTTCCTTCACCTTTATTGTCGCAGAGTTGTTATAAATAAAAAAGAAATTATCAGCCTGAAAGGCCCGCTGCTTATAGCGGCAAACCACCCCAATTCATTTTTAGACGCCATTATACTTGCAACGCTTTTTAAAAGCCCCATCCATTCATTAGCAAGAGGCGATGCATTTGCAAGTAAATTAATCACCCGTTTGCTTAGTTCATTAAACATGTTGCCTGTATATAGGGTAAGCGAAGGCGTGGAAAATCTTGAACACAATTATGGAACTTTCGAAGCCTGCCAAAATATATTTAAGAATAATGGAATTGTTTTAATTTTTAGTGAAGGAAGGTGTATTAATGAATGGCGTTTGCGTCCTCTAAAAAAGGGAACGGCGAGGCTTGCATTGGCGGCCTGGAAAGGTGAGATTCCTTTGAAAGTATTACCTCTTGGTATTAATTATAGTTCATTTAGAAAATTCGGTAAAACTTTAATATTGAATTTTGGAAATTTCATTACGAAAGAAGAAATACAGGAAGATATTTATTCCGGCAAAACGATCATTGCATTTAACCAAAAATTAAAACATCAGCTTGAGCACCTCGTGGTTCGGATTGACAATGATGATAAGCAAAAACGTAAACAACAATTTTACTTTAAGCAGCCTTTTATTAAGAGTGTATTATTATTTGTTCCTGCCTTCGCAGGACTTCTTATTCATACACCTTTGTATGCCGCGATACATTTATCGATAAAAAAGAGAGCAGAAGATCATTACGATTCTATTTTCGTTGGGTTGCTTTTTTTTATTTATCCATTGTATGTATTAATAATAACTCTTGCCGTGTTATTTATAATTAAAAGCTGGGCTGCCTTGTTGTTGCTTGTATTAATTCCATTTACCTTATGGAGCTATGTACAGCTAAGCGAAAAAGTGTAAGCGCTTTATTTCTTTTTTACACCAGCAGAATCAGCTTTTTTAATTGTGTTCTGTACATTGATTGCTGCTGTGTCTGTACTAATGGCGGAGCTATTTACAACACCTGACGGCGGGTTGATGGAATCTGCGGGAGTGATAAGGCCTGTACTGTCATGATTATTTTTATCTGTAGAATTTGTTGAGCTGTTACAACTGCAAAAAATGATAAATGTAACTAACGGGATGTAAAAATTTTTCATTGCAAATTTTTTAGAAGTTTTCACTGCAATTAAATTGCCACGTTTTATCAAATGCGCATAATTCAATATTTTAAAAATTTTATTGAAGCGAACAGCCTATTATAAATAAATTTGTTTTATAGAAAAAAATGGACAATCTTCATGGACAATGCAAAAGCATAATTTGCATCCCGCTATTTTTAAATGTTTTTAGCTTTTTACTTTCCTGATATCTAAGATGAAAAATAAATAACCTGATAATCATCCGATCGCTTTATTGGTTTTCATTTGCTGTTTATTGAATCTTTAGATTTGAGAATAACATATTGATGATTGATAATGCAAGAGCAACACCTGTAAAATAGTTATAGCCAGCATATATGTCGTCTTTTATTGTATTAGCTACTATTGCATTGCTTATTGTTGCTTTATATAGCAGTAAAGTAAATCCGTCGTTCCTATTCCTGATCGCCGTTTTTGTGTTCCTTGTTTCCGGCATTCTCACACCCGACGATATTTTGAAGGGATTAGCGAACAAACAGGTCATTGTTATCTTTCTACTCGTTATTCTTGCGGCCGGATTTAAAAAAGAATTTGGGCATGGCTTTTTTAATTATCTTTTTAAACCCAATCTATTGCCCAAACAGTTTCTATTGCGTCTTATGCTTTTTGTATCTTCCTGTTTCGGCTTTTATAAACAATACGCCCATTGTTGCGTTCATGACACCTTATGTAAAAGAATGGGTGGACCGCAAAGGATTTTCTGCATCGAGGTTTATGATACCACTGGCTTTTGCAACCGTGCTGGGAGGAATGATAACGGTAGTAGGCACTTCGACCAATCTCCTGTTAAATGGCTTGATTGCTGAATCTGACTTAAAGCTTTTGGGCTATAAAGATTTCCTTTTTTGGGATTAATCGTAACAGTGTTGGGATTAACATACTTATATACCATTGGCTACTTTTTATTGCCGGATAAAAAAAGCCCCATCAAAGAAATGGAAGAAAACCTTAATGAATACGTTGTTGAAACTATGGTGGAACCCTCATCTACTTTGATTGGGGAAAGCATTAAAACACGTTTACGCAACCTGAAAGATATTTACCTTTTCGAGATAGTGCGCAGGGGCCAATCGATTTTTCCGGTGGCGCCGGAAGAGGTAGTTGAGGAAGGTGACCTGCTTTATTTTTCCGGCAGAACCGGCGCCATTGCTCAATTGGTAAAGGAAATAAAAGGGTTAACGCTTCCCGATACAACTACACTTAACCATTACCGCCACCACCACTGCGTAGAAGCGATCATCCCCGCTAACTCTCATTTAATTGGCAAAAAGGTAAGAGAATCTAATTTCCGGCAGCAATACAATGCTTCTATTATAGCCCTGCACCGGCAGGGCAAAAGAATTGCGGGGCCGGTGGGCGAAACAATTTTAGATGCCGGAGATTTGATACTACTATTGGGCGGCGATAATATGCACAATTATCAATCTGATTTATTCCTGGTTAAACACCATGATATAAAAATGGTGAAAACGAAAAAGGCCTTTATGAATAAAGTTGCCCCTTTTGTTGCACTGGTTCTATTGATCTTAGGTATCACCAGGATTATGGACCTGTTCATTGCTACCTCACTTGCGATACTGGTATTTGTGGCTATTAAAACACTTCGGTTTGAGGATTTAAAAAAAACGTTTGATTTTGAGTTGGCTGTATTATTAATATCTTCCCTGGCTATCGGCCTTGCATTATTTAAATCAGGAGCAGGGCAATGGGCAGCTACTGAAATATTGAAGGTAAGTGGTACAAACCCGGTCTCAGCCATCTGCCTGTTGTTTGCCGCAACGTTATTGATAACAGCAGTTATATCTAACGCTGCCACTGTTGCAATTGTGTTTCCTGTGGCAGTGTCGTTATCAAACCAATTGCACATTAGTAATACACCTGTGTTTGTGGCTATTGCTTTTGCATCGTCCTGCACTTTTATGACGCCATTTGGTTATCAATGCAATTTAATGGTATATGGGCCAGGTAATTATTCCTTTAGAGATTTTTTTAAAATAGGATTTCCACTTACGCTCATATATGGAGCAGTATGCATTATTTTTATTTCATGGTATTATAATTTATAACTATGGCCGATGCTATTTTCCCATTTGATTCTAAAATTACATACGAGCAACGCAAGAAAGCTATGATGCAGGAGCCGCGGCTAGTGTGGCTCACAGGGCTTTCAGGAGCGGGTAAAACAACCTTAGCCCTTCGCCTGGAACATTATTTTTTTAGCAAAGGCTTCAGGATATTTATGCTTGATGGGGATAATGTACGCAATGGATTATGCAGTGATTTAGGTTTTACTGAAAATGATCGCAAAGAAAATTTGCGAAGGGTTGCTGAAGCCTCAAAGCTAATGCTGGATGCCGGGCTCATAGTTATCAGCGCTTTTATATCACCTAACGCTGATGACCGCATGGCTATAAAAAAGATCGTGGGAGAAGAACGTTTCGTTGAAGTATATGTGAACTGTAGTGTTGAAGTGTGTGAGAAGCGTGATGTGAAAGGGTTATACGCCAAAGCCCGTAAGGGTATCATCCCCAATTTTACAGGCGTGAGTGCGCCGTATGATGCCCCGCTTTCCCCGGATATAGAATTACGGACTGCGGAGGAAACAGTAGAAGAGTCTGTGGCCAGGGTTATTAAATTAGTGGAAACCTTATCCGCATACAAAGATCCTGTTCACACCTAGCGCTATGTTAATCGTAAGGTGGCGGTCAGTTTCGTGAATGGTGAATGGGCAATTGGGAATTATTTGTCCATTCACCATTGCCCCATTCACGCTTAACTCAACATTAGCTGATTAAATAGTAATACAATATGCAAAATATAACGGCTTTAACTGAACTTGCTAAAGAGGCCGCATTGGAGGCTGGGAAAGCTATTCTGGCAGTGTATGCTTCAGGCGATTTTGGAATAGAAATGAAAAGCGATCAGTCACCGCTTACTCTTGCGGATAAGGCTGCGCAATTAATTATTTCTTCACACCTGGAAAAAACAGGCTTGCCTGTTCTCTCAGAAGAAGGTAGCAATATTATATATGAAGAAAGGAAAAATTGGGATTACTTCTGGCTTGTAGATCCGCTGGATGGCACAAAAGAATTCGTAAAAAGAACCGGTGAGTTTACCGTAAATATTGCGCTGATGCGTTCCGGCGCTCCCGTTGCCGGCGTTGTGTATGCGCCTTCCATCGATGTGTTGTATTATGGCTCCAGGGAAAATGGTGTATATAAAATTGACAGAGGGAAGAAAAGTCAATTATCATTTGTTACAGAAAAAAGAACCATTGAACAATTGCTGCAGAAAGAACACGTAACAATTGTAGCTTCCAAATCGCACATGAACGATGAAACGAAAAATTTCATTGGCCAGTTTCGGAACCCGGAACTTTCATCTATGGGCAGCTCATTAAAATTAATGCTGCTGGCAGAAGGGTCTGCTGACATTTATCCAAGGCTTGGCCCAACTATGGAATGGGATACTGCCGCCGCTGATGCACTTTTAAGATCATTAAATTTTGGTGTTTACCAGACAGATTTACAAACAGAACTT
>JALYYM010000282.1 GCA_030946565.1 Bacteroidota bacterium
GAGCGGCATAATTCTCAACCTCGCATCTATTGCCAATAACATTGGCCTGCAGCACCGGTTTGCTTATTCAATGAGTAAAGGCGCAGTATATGCAATGACCCTTTCTGTTGCAAGGGACTATATCAACGACGGCATAAGATGCAATTGTATCTCGCCGGCCAGGGTTCATACCCCGTTCGTAGATGATTTCATCAAAAAAAATTACCCCGGTAAAGAAGATGAGATGTTTGAAAAATTATCAAAGAGCCAACCGATAGGCCGTATGGCTGAGCCCACGGAAATTGCAAGCCTTATTCTTTTTTTATGTTCGGATGAAGCATCATTTATCACCGGTTGCGACTATCCAATTGATGGAGGATTTATTAAGCTAAATAATTAAACTTAAAAAATAACAGCATGAAGCTTATACGTTTTGGTGAAATAAACAATGAAAAAACCGGTGTCATTTTAAATGATGAATACATAGATACTTCGTCATTAGGCGAAGATTACGATGAGCGCTTTTTTGGCACCGGCGGATTAAAAAGGTTGGAAGATTTTTTACAGTCAATCGGAGATAAACTTCCGAAGATTCCGGACAATGCAAGGTTTGCCAGCCCGATAGCCAGGCCTTCAAAAATTATTTGCATTGGGTTGAACTATGCTGATCATGCAAAAGAAATAAAAGCCGGCACACCAACTGAACCGATCATTTTCTTTAAATCAACTTCTGCTTTGGCCGGTCCTTATGATGATGTGATAATTCCTAAAAACTCACACAAAACAGATTGGGAAGTTGAACTTGCTGTTGTAATAGAGAAAAAGGTTTCTTATGCAGATGAAGCAGAAGCGTTGGATTCTGTAGCTGGCTATTGCCTGCATAATGATTTAAGCGAACGGGCGTTTCAAATTGAACGCGGCGGCCAATGGGTGAAAGGCAAAAGCTGTGATACATTTGCACCACTCGGGCCTTTTCTTGCTACAAAGAATGAAGTTGCTGATATAAATAATCTTCGTATATGGTTGACCGTTAATGATAAAAAAATGCAGGATAGCAATACTTCCAATCTTATTTTTAAAATCCCTTTTATCGTTTCCTACATTAGCCAGTTCATGACGCTACTGCCCGGCGATGTTATTTCCACAGGTACGCCTGCAGGTGTAGGTCTTGGTATGAACCCGCAGGTATATTTGAAAGATGGCGACGTGATGGAGTTAGGAATTGATGGCCTGGGTACCTCAAAGCAAAATGTAAAAAATTATGCAACAAATTAGCCTAAAAGCCAGGTGTTATTTCATGGTATTTATTTTATCAAATTATCAATAGTTTTACTCTTACCTTTTTCTTAAAAAGTTATATATATTTCTTCTTAACGATTATTCTTTTTTATAAAATCAAAACAGTAAAATGGAAAAAATTAGATCTCTGTTTGTCTCAGGTATTCTATCATTAGTAAGCCTTGGAGCATCTTCACAAAAGATTGGAATTTTTGACGGGCACAATGATATTGGAACGAATGTGAAAGCCGGCTCGGCTACTTTTATTCCACAGACGGGGCAGTATGTTATTTCCGGCGCAGGCTATAATATCTGGGGTGATCATGATGAATTTCAATTTGTATGGAAAAAAATGGAAGGCGATTTTATACTTTATACCAAAGCCGAATTTTTGGGCAGTTGGGTGAACTATCATCGCAAGGTAGGTTGGATGGTGCGCAAAACTCTTGACGGAAATTCTCCTCAGGTAAATGCAGTTGTGCATGGTGACGGTTTAACGTCATTACAATTCAGAAGGACTGCAGGTGGGCAAACAGAAGAAATTAAATCAACACTTACAAAAGCAAATATTATACAACTTGAAAGAAGAGGCAACACTTATACCATGAGAGCTGCAGTTTATGGCGAACCATTTGTTGTTGAGCAGGTTGCTGATCTTGATCTTGGTGATGATGTATACGTCGGCTTATTCGTTGGTTCACATAATGCAGATGTAACAGAGACGGGCGTCTTCAGAGATGTTCGTATAACCATAC
>JALYYM010000290.1 GCA_030946565.1 Bacteroidota bacterium
CCCCTTCAATATCCCGCACGATCAATTCAGTGATCCAGCTATTTCCCAAGGCAATAAAATCAATCCCGGGAGAATAAAACGGATCCATAAAAGCAGCGGCTTCTCCCGTCAATGCCCATTTGTCTGCCGAGTAAAACTGTTTGCAGTCGTAAGCAAGATGCTTCATCACTTTGAAGTCCAGGAGCTTTTCTGTATGCTCACAAAGCATTTTTGCGGCAAGTGGTTCGTGCTGTTCCAGCCATTGTATCGCTTTCTCAAAAGTATTGTATTCATTAAAGGAATGATACCGGGGGTCTGCAACAATTCCTATGCTGGTCTTTCCTGAAACCAACGGAATTATCCAAACCCAATAGCCATCGCCCATAAGATGATTGGTAGCTAAACGCCGCCGCCCGGGGTCTGCGAAACTGCGCCAGGAAAGGTTTTGAGACCAGTCATCGATATCTATTGCGGCATCCAGCCTGAACCAGGCTGCATTAATATCATGGTTGATTTCTTTTTCGAGATTCAATTTTCTTTTAAGCAAGCTGTTTCTTCCTGTGGAATCAATTAGCCATGTTCCTTCGGTATTGCACTGCTTATTTTCTTTTTCGAACTGAAGTGTATGACCTGCTTTTGATAATTCTACATCCGTTACTTTAGCTCCCAATAACACCTCAACTCCGTAATCCAGTAACCTGCGCATAAGTTCGTTCTCCAGGAGGCCCCTGTCAACCTGGTGAGAAGGATAGGGATTGGCAATTTTTGCCCCTACCTCCACACGCCTCGCTATATCTCCGGAATGTTCGGGGCTGAAGAAAAAACGAAACCCAAATTTCGGTAATTGATGTTCGGTTAAATATTCTTTGAGGTGAAGTATCTCACGGAGATAGGAAGCAGCCAGTTCGCTCAGGGACTCGCCTACTTTGTGTGCAGCAGCAGGAGCGGCTGCATTTCGTTTTTCCAAAACTAAAATTGAGATGCCTGGTTTGGCCTGTTTTAGTTGCAGGGCAAGTGTTAAACCTGCCAGGCCACCGCCAACAATTAGTACATCATATTTTTCACGTATCTCCATAAACCATGGGGTTTATTTTCTGAATTTACGTTTATTTATTAAAAAATTTATCCTGTTCCCATGAATTGGGATTATTAATTATATAGTTGGCGATCCTTTCGTATGATTGTTCGTCGCGAATTATATGATCATGAAAAGAACGTTGCCATGCAAATTCCGCATATCCTTCTAAATGGATTTTTTTTGATACCGTCATTTTATATGCGCCCATTAATTCGGACAGGGATTTTATTTTGGATTCCGGTTGTCGTAGGGACAGGTCGCGACCTGTCCCGGCAACGTTATCATTATCGGTAACGTTATCATTATTGGACAGGTCACGACCTGTTCCAACTACTACTACGCCCCGGTTTATTTCTATAATGCCATGCATATGATTTGGCATCACGATAAATTCATGCAGGATGATATAGGAATATTGTTGCACCAACCAATACCATTGTTCGTGTGCAATTTTACCATAATCATTCAAAATCATATTGGATTCGTATTTATTATTGCCACCATTATTGGGCAGGTCACGATCTGGACCTGCAACGTGATCATTATCATTGGACGGGCACTACCTGTCCCTACCACGGTATTATCATAATTGGACAGGTCGCGACCTGTCCCTACGATATAATAGTGTCGGCCTTTCAGGCTTAAAATCCCGAAGGGATAAAATTATTATAGAAGAGCAACCCATCTGTATCTTAACCCCGCAGGGGTGATAATATTTTATGCTTAACGTATCATCATAAAAATATTTTGCCATTGAATAGCGCGACAGAAGTAAACACAGGTTTTGCGCTCCCTGGAAGACTTAATTCCTTCTTATTTATAGTCATGTTGCATTTCCGGGTGCGCATCAAATTTCAAAGAAATAACGAAGAAAGATAAACGATCGCTTCCTGTTATAAATACGTGTACTATATGTCGTTATATAGCATCAATGCCCATTTGAGGTATATACCCGGCGCTGAATGTATTTACAACAGATCGCGGTGTAAGAACGGTAACTATTTGGTTTTTTGGCAATGTCAATCTGCTGTTGTAGCCAAAAGCAGTCCAGTGATGCAGCAGGTTGCCGGCAATGAGATAAGGTTGTTCATTCATGAAAATAAAAGTGCCGCCGGGCAGGTTATCCATATTATCCAGGTAAGTTACTTTGTTGCCTGCATGGTTAATTCTTTCCTTATGCAGGATGGCATCAATGTGCTGTATGGAAGTTTTTTCAGTAAAC
>JALYYM010000305.1 GCA_030946565.1 Bacteroidota bacterium
GGTGTATGGCATCCACGAAAAATACATTGCTTCATTGTGTTCCATATATTCAATAATCCGGAGCGTGTTTCAAATTCGCTTCTCCACGAGTTTTCATTCTCCATCACAACTTCGCTGATCGCCATCCCCGTCTTCATACACCAATGCAACAGGTCTTCCGCATCATTTATTGGAAAGGGCAACAATACATCAGCATCGCCCGACGGCTCCTCACCTTCCTTGCGTACAAAGCCGCCGCCGATGGAATAATATGTTTCAGCTAAATGATTATCATCATCCAGCACCGCAAGAAATGTAAGTGCATTGGAATGATAAGGAAGGGTTTCACTCATCAAAAATTCAATGTCTTCGTCAGGTTCAAAATCAATTTCATATTTGCCATTCAATATTAATTTCTTCATGGCTTTAATATCATTCATCCTTGCCTCAATACTATTCACATCAAAGGTTACGGGATCTTCCCCACACAAGCCAAGTTGTACGGCGATATCAGTTCCATGGCCCTTGCCGGTTTTGGCAAGAGAACCGTACAATAAAATTTCCAACCTTGTAACCTTGCTGAGTAAGCCTTGCTTTTGCAACGAATTCAAAAAAAGATTAGCTGCACGCCACGGGCCAAGTGTGTGACTGCTTGATGGCCCTACTCCTATCTTAAACATATCAAATACAGAGATCGCTTCGTGGCTCAATTTATTTTTTTATGAAAGTAAAGTTAACCAACTAGAAGCAGGTTATAAAGATATTTGTGCAGCAATTTGTACCCGGTCTTTTAATAGCAAACTCCTTTCTTTATTCTGCATTCAACAATAAGATATTATGGCAATAAAAAAAGCCCTGACGTTTTCATCAAAGCTTTTTTTATTCTGTAAAAAATAATATTATTGAATATCTACTATATGAACATTAAAGACCAGGTATGAATTCGCAGGGAGGCCCGGGCGTGCTGTGGCACCGAAACCAAGAGATGGAGGAATATACAAATCAATATCGCCTCCCTTTTTTATCAAAGGCACACCTTTTTGCCAGCCAACAATTACCTGTCCCAATTGAAAATTTGCTAAACTTCCGGTGGCGGTAGAATCAAAAATCTTCCCGTCAAAAAATTGGCCTTTATAAGTTAAAGCTATGTTTGAACATAAGTTCGAAACAAAGGGGTCGTTTCCACTACTATTAATTTTAAAGAAAAACCCGGATGGAGCCTGCGTAGCTGTGATCCTGTATTTGGCCAAAGAATCCTGCAGTTGCTTTATTTCTGTGGCCGGGGCAATTACGGATGAATCTTTATAATTGCATGATACGTCTTTCTTGCACGATGATATAAGAATAATTACAATAAAAACCGGTACGAATAATTTCATCTCTTAAAGGGTTTGTTGAGCTAAATAAGAGCATAAAATTCATATATGTGCTGCATCCTCTTTTTGTTCTCTAAATTTTAACTCTTTATATAGCTGTTCATTATTTTCCCAGGTAAACCTCTCACGGAAAATAGCAAAAAAAACGGCAATCCCTAACACACATATTATTATGACAATTACCTGTGAGCCGGAAATGTAAACCATAGATTTATACCAGTTGTGAAAAATAAGCGCCACCAAAACGGGTAGCGCAAACACAAGCCCACGCGGCAATCCATACAAAAGCTGGCTTAAGAAATGCTTTTTTTTCTCTCGGTTCTTTTCCCAATAATCTATAAAAAGCTTTTCATCTTTAGTGAGCATAGGCAAATTTAGCCGCTAAATTTTCCTAAAAAAAATCAAGATAGTTTATGCCTATTCAGTTTTTGGAATTCCGTTAATAATAGGTAGGTTTGCCTGCATTAAAACTATCACTGTGAAAATTGAGCAGGCCCTTGTGCTGTATTTATTAAAAAACAAGCAGATGTCTTTGCAGGGAATCGGCACTTTTTCCATAGACATTCCACTCCCTGAAGTTACCGATAATGAAAAGCCGGTTGTGATCCCCGCAAATGCTGTTTCTTTTCAATACGATCCAAAAGTTGGCGAAGATGAATCAATCATTGATTTCATTGTTGCGCATACAAAAAAAATAAAGCCTCTTGCTTCCGCCGACCTCGATTCATTTCTAACATTGGGCAGGCAGTTTCTAAATATTGGAAAGCCCTTCACCATTCAAAACATTGGAACCCTGGACAAATTAAGGTCGGGCGTACTTGAGTTTAGGCCGGGTCAGTTGATACTGCAGAAAATGGAAGCTCCAAGAGATATGACGGAAAATGATGTGGAGGAAAATGATACAGACAATCTTTTTAATGACTATCAAAAAGACAGGACAGGCAATAATGGAAAGCGGGCATTTACAATCATTATCGTATTAGCAATTATAGGTTTTGCCGCCTGGGCAGTATGGTTTTTCTTATTTAAAAAAGATGATAACCAACAATTGCCTGCTGAGGGTATTGTGCCAATGAGCGACAGCACAAGCCGGCCCATTGATTCTGTTTCTAATGGAATTTCACCAGACACAAATAAACTTGCCTCGCCGAACAATACAGATACTGCCTCGTTTAATGTAGTAGTTAAAGAAACGAAAATTAAGCAGGTAGCGTTAGCAAGGGTAGCTCTTTTAGAATCTTATGGAAGAAACGCGATTATGTATACAAATGACTCTATTACATACAAAGTGGCTGAACCCTTTAGGCTCCCTCTTTCTGACACAACCAAAATATTAGATTCCCTAAAAAAATATTATTTCTCAGGCAAGTCATATATCGAAATACGATAATTCTTTTACATGGGTGTTATTATAAATTTTTCTCCTTCATTTATTTGGTATTATGATTTTTAATTATCCCTTGGATTTATAAAACTTCAATTCCATCTTCTCCGTATTTTTATCAGTTATTCTTACTTTAAGATTAATTTTAGTCTAATTACAAACTAATGAAAAACAGCCCGGGAATTAGTATTATAATCCCTACATTAAATGAAGCCGATTCTATCGGAACACTCATTAATTATTTGAAGAGCCACGCTGCCGGCTATGTTCAAATAATAGTTTCTGATGGTGGAAGTACTGATAACACTGCATCTGCCGCTTCCTTAGCGCAAGCAAAAGTTTTACTTAGTCCCAAAAAAGGGCGTGCTGCACAAATGAATTACGGTGCATCCTTTGCTACAGAAAGTATCCTATATTTTGTACACGCCGATTGCCTTCCGCCGAAAAATTTTTACAGTGAGATCATTGAATCAGTCGCGGAAGGATTTGCGCTTGGAAGGTTTCAGACAAAATTCAACAGCAAAAAATGGCTATTGAAATTAAATGCCTTTTTTACAAGGTTTGATTGGGCAGTATGCAGTGGCGGCGACCAAACGCTTTTTTTTAGGAAAGATATTTTCAGGCAAATTGATGGCTTTAATGATGAGCTTTTTCTTATGGAAGATTATGACATTGTTAAACGGGCAAGAAAACTTTTTCGCTATGCAATTTTGAAAGACAAAGTGCTTGTATCTGCACGAAAATATAGCAACAACAGTTGGATAAAAGTGCAGCAAGCTCATCATACCATTATAAAAATGTATCAAAAAGGCGCAAGCCAAAAAGCGCTGGTTGAGAAATACAAGCAACTTCTAAACTATCGTTACTGATGATTTTTTCTCAATATCCAATTCGAAAATTTTTAAAATTTTCATTATAAAATGCACGAGTTTATAACCGGCATACAACAGGCAGGCATAGGTGTAAGCGATTGCAATAAGGCCAAATACCTTTATAAAGATCTTTTTGGAATGAATATTTTAATATTTGATGATACTGCTTCTGCAGAGTTAATGAAACAATATACCGGAAATGAAGTGCATAACCGCCGTGCAATATTAACGATGAACCTCTCTGGTGGCGGTGGTTTTGAGCTTTGGCAATTTATAAACCGTAATCCGAAACCGTATTATGCACAATTCGGAGACCTTGGAATTTTCGCGATAAAGATGAAATGTTCTGATGTAAATAAAGCTCATAAACATTTTAAAGATCAGCCTAATGTTTTTACATCCGAACTTCATCCATCGCCACCAGGCGGATATTATTTTTGGGTTAGAGATACTGACGGAAATTTTTTCGCTGTTGCAGAAAGTAATAGCTGGTTCAAAAAAGATAAGTGCCTCAATGGTGGCGTATATGGGGCGGTAATAGGAGTAAGCGACATGGATGCATCTATAAATTTTTATAAAAATTTTTTGGGGATAGAGGAAGTTTTATATGACGCCACTTCTGTGTTTGCTGATGTACCAGGCAACACCGGCGAAAAATTCAGGAGAGTTATTCTTAGAAAAAAGAAAGGAACGTCAGGCGCCTTTAGCAATTTGCTTGGTGATGTGGAAATAGAACTGGTTCAATGCATGAATAAAAAAACAAAGAAAATTTTTGAGAACAGGTATTGGGGTGACAGCGGCTTTATTCATTTATGTTTTGATGTAACTAATATGGATGGATTAAAAATCTTCTCAGAAAAACTTGGTTATAAATTTACAATTGATAGCAACAATTCTTATGCAATGGAAACTGCGGAAGGCAGGTTTTGCTACGTAGAAGATCCGGATGGGACGTTAATTGAATTAGTGGAAACACATAAAATTCCGATAATAAAAAAATTGAACTGGCACATTGATCTGAGGAAAAGAAAACAACAAAAGCCCTTACCAAACTGGATGATAAATATGCTGGGGCTGAACAAGGTGAAGTAATAAAATGATCAGACCTGCAAGGCAGGAATACTAAGCAAGCTTTGATAATTTGTCAAAATCGATATCACTCTCCACATCAACATCATTCAATGTTAGAAGAGAAGTAATGGAATAATTTAATTCCCTGGCCTGGTTGATTGTGTCAGTATAAACTGTTTCGCTGCTCCATTTTTTACCATCAAAAAGTTCAGGAATAAATTTTGTTATTCCTAATAAATAATAGCCGCCATCAGAGGCGGGGCCGATTACAACATCATGCATAGAAAGTTCAATGTATGCATCGTTCAAAATATCCGCTGTAAGCTCATGACAATCGCTCCCGATAATTAATATTTTTTTATATCCATCGGAAAATAATTTTTCAAACGCACTTTTCATTCGGCCGCCAAGGTCATCGCCTTCCTGCAAAAATTTTTGATAAATATTATTTTCCCACAAGTCATTTTCATTTAAAAAATCTTCATAAAAAATAAATTTATCCGCATCATTATTTTTAGAAATAGTATGTGTATGTGAAAGAAGTTTTTTATAAATATCAAGAGCTCTTTGGTCACCAATTGTTGCAGCAAGCCTGGATTTTACTTTTCCTAAAACAGGATTTCTTACAAAGATTATCAGCGCAGATTTCAAAACGATAAATTTAATATTGATCTTTTTATCAAACGATAAAGTTTGATTACTAAAAGTAAAAATCTCTTTAGGTATTTGTTTTATAATGATCCAAAAATAAATCCCAATCATATTTTTTAAACTTGATTTTCGGATTACTTTCTTCGGGAATAATCTTTATCTTTTTCAGGAGTAATTTCATTTTCTTTTTTCCACCAAAGTCCCTGCGAAACCAGTTCATAAGAGCCGGAAGCTTTACTACATTATTTTCCGCGTTATATTCAGCCTCTCCGGCGAGGTATGATTTTGTTGCAAGGTCAAGCTGCTGATTTAAGTTTTCAGGATTATAAAACGCAATAGGCGGGCAGCTTTTAGCGCCACAATTTAATGCAAAATGAATACGGTAATCGAGTGTATCTACACGTAAATCTTTTTCTGTTTTGCCCGGGAAAAGTTTATTTAAATACCCAAGGCTCCACTTGATTTTTGAACGACGCAGAATACCGTGTTCGATATCATCCAGGCTAAATATTTTACCGGCAACCTCTATCTGCTTAGCTTTAAAAAATTTATTACGGTCTTTATATTTATCCGGGTCAGACTTCAAAATCATTTGCGTATAACCGTTATATAAGTTTATCCAGAATGCTTTTTTTTCGGCATCAGAAGCAAGGCCATTTTTTAATTCATTATAGGGCAAATTTTTGAGCTTCGTAATCTGTGAGTCAACAGATTCGCCTGTTTTGGCAGCATAAATAAATTGCTGCGATAAACTCACTAACGGATTAGCTGATTTTGTAATTGCCAAAGTTGATACAGGTTTTATTATGGTTGCGGATATATTGCTTGTGTCATTATTTTTTTGCTGCAGCCATTCATTTATATTTTCCGATTTTAAAGAAGCGGCGTCAGTGACATCAATAATTTTTCCTTGCTTGTTAAGCACAATTGTGTATGGATAAGATGGAGGTTGAAAAAGAGAAATAAAATTATCGCCATTATCAACTACCACCGGCAAAGAAAAAGGTTTGCGGGCATCAATAAATTTTGTGAGCTTCTGCTCTTCCTCATTCGAAACTAAAATAATTGTTACTTTACTTTTATATTCAGACTGAAGTTCTTTTAAATGAGGCAATGCCCTTACACAAGGAATACACCACGTTCCAAAAAAATCAATAACGGTAAGTTCGTTCTGCAAGGCTTTTAGAGAAGACGTAGACGTAGCGTTATTAAGAATTTTTTTGAAAGAAAAATCGGCAACCACATCGCCCCTTTTGTAGCTATCCTGGGCAGATGCTTTCAACAGCATAAATATGGCTAATAATGAAAAGAAAAATTTCATGATAACAGAGGTTGGTTTGTTTTTAGTAATATACGCACATTCAAATAAATAGTTCATTAAACAAAATATAAGGATGGAAAATCTAATGGAGAAAATCACAGAAGCTAGTGCTTTCCTGCATCAGCAAGGAATTAACCAGCCTGAAACAGGAATAGTTTTAGGTACCGGCCTTGGAACTTTAGCAGGCAATATTGAAGATGCCAAAATAATACCTTACGCTGAAATTCCTCATTTCCCGGCAGCTACTGTGGAGTTTCACAAAGGCCAACTTATATCGGGAAATATCGGAAATAAAAAAGTGCTGGTGATGCAGGGAAGGTTTCATTTTTATGAAGGTTATTCCATGCAGCAAATTACTTTTC
>JALYYM010000311.1 GCA_030946565.1 Bacteroidota bacterium
CTTTAGTGGCATGCATAAATTCAGATTAATTTATGGAGGATATATGAAAATGTGGATTGATGGCAAACTACTTGCAGACCGCTGGCGGCAAGCCTGGAACCCGGGCTCTGCCTTGCTTAACGTACCGCTCGAAAAAAATAAAAAATACGCAATTAAGATTCAATGGATACCTGATGGCACTGAATCTTATCTTGATGTAAAATGGCTCCAGCCGATACCAACGGATGATGTAAATACTTACACATTTTCATCTGAAGCAGGCAAGCAACTTGATTATTATTTTGTAAAAGGAGACAATGCCGATGACGTGATTTCAGGCTATAGAACTTTAACGGGTAAGGCGACCATTGTACCAAAGTGGGCCATGGGGTTTTGGCAAAGCAGGGAAAGGTATAAAACACAGGATGAAGTTTTGAACACCGTTGCTGAATTCAGGCAAAGAAAAATTCCGCTGGATAATATTGTGCAGGACTGGAGCTACTGGAAAGTAAATGATTGGGGAAGCCAGCAGTTTGATGCCAGCCGCTTTTCAAATCCGGATAGCATGATAAATATTTTGCATGATAAATACCATGTAAAATTTATGATTTCTGTGTGGCCCAAAATGTATGAAGGCGTAAAAGCTTATAAAGATTTTGACAAGCAAGGCTGGTTATACAAACGCAATATTGCCGACTCACAAAGAGACTGGATAGGCAATGGTTTCGTCTCTACCTTTTATGATGCCTTTAACCCGGCAGCAAGAAAAGGTTTTTGGAACCTGGTCAATAAAAATTTATACAACAAAGGAGTAGATGCCTGGTGGATGGATACCAGCGAACCGGACATACTTTCAAACGTGTCGCCGGAAAAACGCAAAGAGCAAATGACGCCCACAGCGCTGGGCGTTGCTGCTGAATATTTAAATGCTTATCCTTTGGAAAATGCTAAAGGAATATACAATGGGCAGCGTTCCGTAGATCCCAATAAGCGGGTATTTTTATTAACCCGTTCGGGCTTTGCGGGGTCGCAACATTATGCTGCCTCCATCTGGAGCGGCGACATTGCTTCGCGGTGGGAAGATATGAAGGCGCAGATATCTGCAGGCTTAAACTTTTCGATGTCAGGCTCACCTTTCTGGACAATAGATATCGGCGGCTTTGCGGTAGAGCAACGTTATGAAAAGCCCAATGAACAGGACCTTGAAGAATGGCGTGAGCTGCAAACACGCTGGTACCAGTTTAGCGCTTTTGTTCCTTTGTTCAGGTCGCATGGCCAGTTCCCGTACCGCGAAATATAATGCAGCTCCTGCAGATGATCCTGCTTATAAGAGTATGCTGTATTATGATAAACTCCGGTATAGGTTAATGCCCTACATTTATTCTTTTGCAGCAGCTACTTACCATCACGACTACACGATAATGCGCGGTCTTATAATGGATTTCCCCAATGATACAGCCGTGAAAAATATTGGCGATCAATATATGTTTGGCCTGCCTTACTCATCAATCCTGTTTATAATTATAAGGAACGCAATAAAAGTTTGTATTTGCCTGCAGGCCAGGGATGGTACGATCTTTATTCAGGAAAATATATTGATGGCGGGCAAAGAATCACCGTAGATGCACCTTATGAAAGAATACCTGTTTTTGTAAAGGAAGGCTCAATTATTCCATTCAGACCGGAGCTTGCATACACTTCTCAAAGCCCTGCGGACAAGCTTACTTTGTTTATCTATACCGGAAAGACGCTTCCTTCAATCTTTATGAAGAGGATGATACTACCTACAATTATGAGAAAGGCGCTTTCAGCAATATTACAATCACTTATAAAGAAGCAACAAAGAAGCTTACGATTGGGGAAAGAAACGGAAGTTTCCCCGGCATGCTTAATAATCGTTTTTTTAAAATTGTTTGGATAAGTAAATCACAACCTAAAGAATTGCAGTATGAAAATGTTGGCGGAGAGATGACCGATTACAAAGGAAAAGAAATAGAAGCAGTAAGAAAATAAAATCTAAATGCTATTGATGGTGGATTAGACCGCTCGTTTATTAATATCTGCGTTTGTGGTTGGGTGTTATGATACATATTTTTTTCAAACATTTTTATCCCAACGATCAATATCATCAGGAAAGAACTTCGTCATGATTCAATTATTTCACGTCTGGGAACAGGAAGTGAAATATTAAACACCGTGCCCGTACCATCACTTTCTACCCATATTTTACCCTTATGCTTTTTCATAATATCCTTGCATATATAAAGGCCTAAGCCAAACCCCGAGATAAGTATTGAATTATCTTTTGCCCTGTAGAAGCGATCGAAAACCCGGGACTGTTCTCCTTTCGCGATGCCAATGCCAAAATCCCGCACTTTGATAATAAAGTCTCTATTCGTCTTTTCTGTGTACACAAATACTTCCTTCGCATTAGGAGAATATTTTACGGCGTTAGATAGTAAATTAATCAGCACCTGCTCTATCCGCTGCTTATCTGCTGATACGATTGAGCTTATATTTTTTCCCCGCCTGGTTATTTTATGATCCGGGGCAATTACCTGGAAAGTAGCAATTGTCTCATCAATCAACGGATCAATATCGAAGTCGGTGAAGTTTAAATGTAACTGGCCACTTTGAATTTTAGAAACATCTAAAAGATCAAAAATTAAATCCTGCAGCCTGTTCACACTGCCAAGTGTTTTTTGAATATACTTTTTGTTAGGTTGTCTTTCCTCAATGTCATCTAACACCTGCAGGTAGCCTTTGATGCTGGTTAAGGGCGTTTTTAATTCATGGCTTGCAATGCCTATAAATTCATCTTTCTTTTCCTGGCTTATTCTCACCTGGTCCATCAGGTTATTGAAAACATGTGATAACGTGCTTATTTCATCTTTGCCATCAGTATTCACATGCTTTGTATAGTCCCCTGTTTCGCTAACATGGTTCATAATTTTTACCAGGTTGAGCAGCCGCTTCGATATATAAGATTGAACGATAAAAGAAATTAAAAATGCAAGCCCTACTCCGATCACGAGTATTACAAGTGCGATTTTATATTGCTTTGCTTTTATTTGAGCAAGCTCCTTTAATTCTATTCTTAAGCATACAGTGCCTAATATTTCGCCTTTATCAATTATGCTACTGTAAACAAAAAGATATTTAGAGATGTAATCAACTTTTGTACTACCGGGGTTGGCCAATTTAAATAAAAAAGTATCCTGGCCAGGCTTCACATACGTTGCGAAAACCTTGTTATGCTTATCAAGTATTGCCGCATTTAATACATCGGGCGATACTTTTTTCAGGCCAGATAAAGTCTCTATAGCTGCTTCACTATCCTCAAATTGTATAGCGGATGCGCTGCTGGAGCCAATAAGCTGCGCCAGGCTCACCATGGCTTCTGCTTTGCGTTGCTTATAGTCATTAATATGAGAAACAACAAATGCCGCAAAACATAACCCAAGCACAATCACGCTGGTAAACACCTGCATGAAGATGAGCTTATTTTTTATAGTGAGGTGCCGTAGCTTAAACAATTTCAAAAAGATAAAACATAAAAAAAGATGCGTGCATTTCGAAATGTCGCAAGGTTGCCAATCTTCAGCGAGTTAATTTCGCATTTAAAACTCCATCCGAAGGTTTGCAACCCTCAATCCAGTGTTACATTTTGAGATACACCGAAAAAAGAACCGTTAGTCTATTATTTTAGCAAGCTTTAATAATTGGGAGCTTGCTTTCAAACCTTCGTCGTTAATGGATTTTACATTGGCTTCAAATTTAAGTTTATCATTCACGATTACAAAATTTATAGCGGTTCCCATATTAGCATAGCCAGGTGTTTCACTTATAGTAAGCGTGCCCTTGCAGGTATTTGCAAAAATTGTAGTAAGGGGATATGAATTACCGGCTGAAATAAAAAGAACGTTGCAACCCGTAATCTCTTCAGGTGTATTTATCCTGCGAATAACTATTCGTTTATTCCTTACGGTTTTAGTAGAGGCTATTTCACTTAGCGGCTCATATATTGATGAATTCCCCATTATATAAATAGTAAAATCATCCGCATTGTTTGCATCCCACTCAATGTATTTTGTAAAGTTATAAATGAAAGCTGCTTTAAGTGTGGACTCTTTCTCCGGAACCTGCGCAGGTGAAGTAGCGGGAAAAAGAATACAGGCAGCAAAAAAAATTGAATATCTTCTTAGCGCCCCGTAGTTTTCTTTCAGGCAGATATTTTTATAAAAATTATAGCTTATCACAACACGCATTTATAAATTGACACTTATTTTAAAAACACCATTTATTCCCGGTTGTTCGAGGACCGTTGAAAATAAAAACCCATCGGCTGTACGGAAACCCGGATCCAGCCATTTGACGTCAAAAAGGTTGTGAATATTTAAGCTCGCTGTCACCAGCAGCGAATTCCAAATTTTTCTTCCTAAATCCCAGGCTTACTTTTTCAAATGAAGTATTGAAGGTGCCAAAGCCCTGTTCCGCATGTAAGCCCTTGATATCCGCTCTTTTTCTGCGCCATACATTCCCCTAAAATAAATAAAGTAGGTGCGTATCCATTTATGTGAATCATATCTATGCCCGGAATATCGCGTAGTGCGTCTTCCAGTTGTTCATATCCTCTCTCTTCAATTTGCTTTGCTGAAATAACGGAGATAGTGGATGGCGCTTCAAAAGTGGTTTGAATATAGCCCGATGCAGTCACTACTTTAATGTTCATTAATTCTTCGAGGGAAAGGTTTAAAAGGTTGTCAACGTGTGGCATTGAATCCTCCTGGGCAACGAGGATATTTGAAATGCAGGAAAAGGCAC
>JALYYM010000312.1 GCA_030946565.1 Bacteroidota bacterium
CGCAAGGGAACTATGCAGCCCGCATTGTGCAGGATGGTGATCATTTATTGGTATATAATTTTTTCTATGCTTATGGAAAAATTGACGCGTTGCGAGTACTGCCGCCGCCTAAAGAACTCGATACAGATATTACCGGAAGGTTGATATTAAAAAGTTATTACCGCTGGGAACAGATGGTTACAAAAGTGTTGCAGCAACATGAAATGGGGAACCCGTTACACCTGCTTTCCAACCTAACAGCCACGTCAACTATCGAAGCTGGTAAGTTGACCTGCGAAGCAAGAAGCGGTTACGAAGTTTTTTCTTTTCAAAAACCATCGCCGGGTTTTATTTGGGAAGGTTTACTAACGGTGGAGGGTATGGGAAAACTCGGTTTGGTATGTGATGTGGACGAGGATGCCAATGGTTACTATATTTCTTTTGATGTCATCAACGGGCTAGTTCAAATAAGATCATGGGGGTTTAATCCAACGAACAACAGGCAGAATTTTATTTTTACTGATATACAGTCAGGGATTTTTAGCATGAAGAAAAAAAACTCATTTCATTTCAAGCTCATTCGTTATGGTAACTACATAGAACTTTCTATTGATGATGAAGTAAAGCTTACGCTGATGGATTATGCTTACTCCGGCAGCGGCCTTGGCCTTTACTCTGCCTCATCTATTATTTCATTGCAGCAATCAATGGTGAAGATATTACCTGACCCTGAAGAGGAATATGCAAGCCAGGAAGAGGCGGGAAAATTGAGTGGATAATATTGATATTGCTTAATATGAATCCGATGCTCAGCATATTGCTATTGCAACAATTTTGAAAGTTGAAAGCCTGGTAAGTTGGACACGATAGCTATCGGGATAAGCACATGGTAAACTTTTTCATATTAGACTGTAAAACTCAATTAATCTTAAATTTGGCTATTCGATTATTGATATCAGAACACCTAAAGAAATAATTTATGGAAACGACAATTGAAGAAGGTTTAAGGCGGTTGAGTTTATGCGTAAAGTAAGAGAAGAAATGAGCAATCTTTATAATACTGATAAGGAAAAATATTTTGAGGAAATACACAAAGCAATGACAGACTTTAAAGCTCAAAGACAAACATCTACAGCCAGGAAAGGTATTGCTGCAAGTGGGGCTGACATACCGCAGCATCAGCAGTTGTAATCCTATTTATCTTAGTGCCATCGTAATGGAACGACGTTCAGCGACAGTGGTAATTTAGCTTCTGCATCGGCTCATCCCTCTAAGCGGAAATACTGTTCCGCCTGCAGCCATATCGAAATCTTATCCGTAAGAATTGATACCGGGCTTCTTATAATGAAAGTAATTTTCAGGGCAGTTAAGCGAAGAATGGTAAATGCATAAAAGTCCTGTAACAAAAACAGGCTATTATTTCTTTAAGAGAATATATAACCTGGATAAGATTGTGGTATTCAGAGGAAAGCGTGGATATTTTTTGTGATTACTGGATAAGCGGGGGTTATTGAAATATTGGTTTTTAATAAAATTTAAAATCTTTTTTCATTGGTGTAAATATCGGAAATGCAACCGGCATTATTTGTAGTAAGCGGCTCATCTACTTATAGAAAATTTTCTATCTATCCGTATTTAATATGATTGCTTAAAACATTTTAATCTCGTGGTTATTCTTTTTTATTATTTTACAAGCAAATATTTTTTATGAGATTTTTGATAACTTTTTTGCTGACTATTTTCTGTTTGCTTTGTAAGTCGCAAACAGTGGTTAAGTATTACGATGCAGCATGGGCTTCAGCCCCACAGGATAAAGCCGTTTACTATGTAAACTTCATTAAAGAAGGCAACCTTTATAAAACCAACTCGTACTGGATAGCAGGAAATATTTTACATGGCAAGTCAACGTACGCCGATACAATACTCCAAAACCCTATCGGTATGCAGGTGCTGTATTCCCGCAAGGGGCTCATGGAAGATTCAGGATTTTACGCGGACGGCAAAGCAAAATATTTGTTTCATTATTATCCAAATAAACAACTGGCCATGCATTATTACTTGCCAGAAAATGGAAAAGATGGAGTGATAGAAGGCTATGACGAAGATGGCAAAAAAATAAAAAATTATGTGTTTGAAAAAGAGGCGGAATTCAGGGGAGGCCAGAAAGCCTGGCAATCATACATTGCAAAAAATGCAACCAAAGATTTGAGTTTGAAAGGTGAAGATGGCGCTACTACTGCCACCGTGCAAATTCAGTTTATAGTAGATGAAGAGGGGAATGTAAGCATCGCAAAAGTTTTAAAATCTTCCGGTTATAAAGAGATAGATAAAGATGCATTAAGGGTAATTAACGAGAGCCCGCAGTGGAATAGTGCTGTTCAATATAACAAGCCTGTAAAGGCTTACAGGGTACAACCTATCACTTATAGTTTGACTGATAAAAAGAAGTAAGCCAAATCATCTTAGCTTATGCAATAGTTTGTAACCGCTCTTTGTTCACTTTATCCAGCAGCTTATCAAATACATCGGTATACATTTTTTTATAGTCAGCCTTTTTTAACTGCTGCACCATAAATATAATTTCATCCTGAATGTATTGATCCTCTTTTCCATAGTTCCATATAGGGTGTATGCACTTTTCAAACACATCGCCGAAGGAAGAAGATGGCAGGTAAATGCGCTCTTCATTTTCATTGTCACAAATAAGGTGAGGAAGGCTATGGTACAGGCGGTAAGCAAATAAATCGCTCAAAGAATGAAGGCTGATAACCGCTGTTGCGGGATCGTTAATGCCGGGGCTCAAAGCTTTAATGGCCACCTCTGCAAGCTGGTTAAAACCATAATCCGCATTGCGGTCTATTGGCTGTCCTTGATAAAAATCAGTGGCAGATAAAATTTCTTTTAAACACTTATCGTCAATCTTTTCTTTGCAATAGATCAGCATAAATAAGCTGCCTTTTATCAGATACGTACCTTGCTTGTATATAAAAGAAATATAGAGGTTTTTTTCGTTCGCTATTTTCATCAAGTTACGTTCATTTATATCCTGGAAATAGTTAGACTCCCCGGCAAATAATTCCACACACGGCAAACCTTTCCAATGAGCTGTCTCGTCTCTAATTTCCGCAAACTTTTTTTTCATGGTGCTCATAGTTTGCTCTTGCACACGATGGATCACGGTTTCATACTTTACTGTTTGCGTTACATAATCCAGGAAATAAATGAAAAGAAAAATATCAATAACCGTTAAAACAATAAGCAGGTAAATACTCAAGGCAGGAACATATACGCCGCTGTTGATATCGCGAATAGTACTAAGTAAAAAAAGTGCATACACGATTGTACCAATGTAGAAGCCGAGAATTACCTGTTGAAAGCGATTCTCAATCATGCTCGTAAGTACGCGGTTACTCATTTGCGAAGCGGCCTGGTTCAACACGATCATCACCATGGAAAAACTAAAAACTGTAAGGGATATAATGGCGCCAGCCACGGTGGAGATGATAGAACGTGCAGTGCTGGCGTCTTTCAGGCTGAGCCAGCTTAAGCCCGACTTCATGTGCGTTCCCCATGTAGAAAAGTCAATCTCAAGCATGCCCCACGAGAGCAGTAAAAAGCCAACGGCTATAAGTGCCGGATAAAAAGCAATGCTCTCTGCAATTTTATTATACCGTATTCTAAACCATTTTCCAAGCTTCATACTCATTAAAAAATTTATAACTACAAAGCTTATCGCTCATTGTAATCTTCAAACAAATTAATCTTATTAGAGGATACATGGATATAGAATTTTTTTTATCATATTTCTATTTCTTATTTTACAAAGGGAACGGCATGAATACGCATTATTTCAAAAAAGTCCTTGCAGGTTTTTTAAACTTTTTAATTAAAAGGTTCTGCTGTTGCTTTAGGTGACATATCATCGTGTTTGTAATATGGTTGTATCTTTAAATCCTTAAATTAATTTATGAAAAAGATTATCGTGTCTGTCCTTCTTTTATTTGTATTTACGATACAAAACATATTAGCCCAGGAAAAGTTTACAACGCATCCAAACACTTCTTCACAAGGCTGGAAGCCATTATTTAAAAATGATCTATCAAATTCCATTTCAGAGCCGGGTGTATGGACTGTAGCGGATGGTGTGATTACCGCATCAAAAGATGAGGCACTATGGAGTGAAAAAACTTACAATGATTTTTCTCTCGATCTTGAGTTTAAAAATGCAGACAGCACCAACAGTGGCGTGATAGTGCATGCGAGTGATATTAAAAACTGGATACCGCATTCAGTAGAAATACAAATTGCAGATGATTACTCAACAGAGTGGAGCAGGGCCGAGCCGGACTGGCAATGCGCCGCTGTATTTGGCCACCAGCCTGCAACGAAGAGAACGGTAAAGAAAGCAGGTGAATGGAACCATTACACAATTACCTGCAAAGGCAGAATGATTTGGATAGTGCTCAATGGTGAATTGGTAAACACTTGCGACATGAGCCGTTACACATC
>JALYYM010000361.1 GCA_030946565.1 Bacteroidota bacterium
ACAGCGCCTTCCACAAATATTACTTTTCCCTCTACACGCCCAAGTGACTTTCCTTCCGCAGCATAATTTGTAACAAGCAAATTCTCCAATACAAACTTCTTTTTTCTTTTCATCCTGATTTTAGTAATAGTAAAAATACTTCATGATTATTTATTGAAATCATGACACAAAAATGTTAAGTATTTTAACGATTGGGTAATTTGTTTTCAATTTGGATATTTTTGTCAACTATACCTTAGTCAATGAAAATTTTTATCAGCGCATTATTTTGCTTATCTATTGCAACAACCTCGCTTGCCCAGGATTATAAAGTAACCTTGCATACGCCAAATTACGCGGATGGCCTTGCCTACCTTACTTATTATTATGGGAAAAATATTAATGTAGAAGATTCTGCGGTAGTGAATAGCAAAGGCGTGGCAGTATTTCAAAAAAAGGAAAAGCTAGAGCCGGGCGTCTATTCCATTGTTTTTCCGGGTAAGAATAAATTATTTGACTTTCTCATTGGTAAGGAGCAGGTAATAGATATTAGTGCAGATACTACTGACCTGGTGAATAAAGCGATTGTTACCGGCTCATCAGAAAATAAACTCTTTCAGCAATATCAAAAATTTGTTGCAGATAAGGGCGCCGGCTTGCAAACAGAGCTCGAAGCTTTCAGGGCTTCTAAAACCAAAGCTGACAGTGCCTTTCATGAAAAAAATTACAATGAGAGAAACGCTGAGTTGGTTGCTTATCGTAGCAAAGTAATCGAAGAGCATCCGGAGTCTATGCTTGCTGCTTTATTGAAAAGCATGAAAGAGTCATCGGTGCTAAATTCCAAACCGGTGACACGGCAAGACTCGCTGGATAACTATAATTATTATAAAAAACATTATTGGGAAGGCATAGATTTCACGGATGCAAGAATTATCCGTACGCCTTTCTTTTTACCAAAGGTTGAAAGGTTTTTCAGGGAGGTTCTATCGCCTGCTCCTGATTCAATTATAAAGGAGTCAGATTATCTTTTGCTAAGGGCGAGAACATCGCCTGACATGTATAAATTTTTGCTTAACTGGCTTACAGACGAATATATTAATCCGAAATACATGGGGCAGGATGCAGTATTTGTGCACCTTTTTGAAAAATATCATTCCAAAGGAGTGTCCTCATGGCTGAATGAAAAACAGATGACAGCTATCTCTAACAGGGCTTATATGCTAATGTCAAATCTTATTGGCGAGCAGGCAGCAAACCTTGAAATGGCTGATACAGCGGGCGTTTCAAAGCCATTGTATGGTGTGCAGGCCGCTTATACCATTGTGTGTTTTTGGGATCCCACGTGTGGCCATTGCCAAAAGGAAGTGCCAAGGCTTGATTCATTTTACCAGGCAAAATGGAAGAATGAAGGCGTGAAAATGTATGGTGTACTTTCTGAAACAAAAGAGAAAGATAAATGGATAGATTTTATAAATAAGAACAATTTACAAAGCTGGGTAAACGTTTACCAGACGGATGAACAAAAAAAACAAAGTGATGATGCTAAGAAGCCTTCTTATAAACAACTATATGATGTTACACAAACGCCAACGTTATATTTGCTCGATAAAGACAAACGCATAATAGCAAAGAAATTAACGATAGAGCAAATGGATGATTTGATTCAAGTCAAAATCGATAATCAAAAAAATGACGCTTCTACCAATCGTTAATTTGCGTATCAAAAAATTTAATAGTAAAATTGATTTACAAAAAACTAACTATCGGGATTTAATATTCGTGAATATTACATAGTTTGATAGCCCGGTATTCGCTTAACCATTTCAATGATAAATTTTTTTTAATGAAACAACTGTGCTTTCTTGTTGCATTTTTCTCATTTACTTCCTTTTTATACTCCCAGTCTCTTTTTACTTATGGCAACCATTCAGTAGATAAGGATGAATTTTTAAGAGCCTACAATAAAAATAAAACCACAACAGAAAATAAAGAACAGGCATTAAAAGATTACCTCGACTTGTACATAAAGTTTAAACTGAAAGTGCAGGCTGCAAAAGATATGCGGCTTGATACACTTCCCTCTCTTGAAGCAGATCTTGACAATTTTAAAGGCCAGATCGAGGATAGCTATTTGAAAGATGAAAAGCAGGTAAGCGCATTAACCGATGAAGCGTATCTGCGCAGCAAAAAAGATATTCATACGCTGCACTTTTATGTACCTGTAGATGAAAAGATGTTGCCTGCCGACACAATGAAAGCATACAAAGCCATCAATGAAACTTATGATGAACTAAAAAAAGGAAAGACAAATTACGAAGACATTCTTGCAGAAATAAAAGAAGAGATTGCGCCGGTACAAGGCAATGACCTTGGCTTTATCACAGTGTTTACCTTACCGTATGAGTTTGAAAATATTGTATATGGTTTGAAAGTCGGCGAAGTAAGTAAACCTTATCGCACCAAAAAAGGTTGGCATATTTTTAAAAATGAAGAGGAAAGGCCGGCGGCCGGCAAAGTAAAAATTGCGCAAATATTATTTGCCGTACCTGCCAGTAATAACCCTTTAAGAGACCGTGCGAAACAATTATCAGATTCAGTATATAAAGCATTGCAGGCAGGCGCTGACTTTAGTGAGCTGGCTAAAAAATATAGCGACGATAAAATGACCTATATGAATGGAGGTTTAATGCCGGAGTTTGGTGTAGCCAAGTATGATGGAGGTTTCGAGAAAGCCGCCTTCTCTTTAAAACATGATAGTGATATAACGGAACCGTTTCAAACAGAGTTTGGTTACCATATTTTAAAGCGAATCTCACGGTCACCCCTACCTGAAAATAAAAGTGACGCCGCTTCCATGTACAGCCTGAAGCAGGATGTGCTAAACGATAGCCGCATTGAAACTGCGAAAGAGAAATTTATAAAAGAAATATTGGCTAAAACTGGATATAAAAAAAATAACGTTGTAACAGATGCAGCATTGTGGAAAATAACTGACAGCTTCACATTGGTAAACAAAAATATATCCGTGGGAAACCTCAGCGAGAAAACGGTGTTATTTTCTTTTAATAATAATAAGGTGACTATCGGTGATTGGCTGCA
>JALYYM010000375.1 GCA_030946565.1 Bacteroidota bacterium
TAACTGGCTACACTACACTATATCAAAATAGTCTGAAAGAAGCCCCTTTGACATTTTCTGCAGGATTGACGAGAACGAATAATGATATCACTAATAATTTATCCACAGGGATAAGTGGTGGCCAAAAGATAGTTGGTTCTACCTCACCTAATTCAGGTATGACCTACATAGCTACGTCGGGAGCAAGCACCGGCATAACAGGTGCAGATCATATATTTAAAGTAGGTGATAATGGCTCTATTGAAGCGATGCGTATTGTGAGTGATTCTCTTGGTTACGTGGGAATAGGTACTTCATCGCCAACGACAGTGTTACACATTAAAAAAAATATTCCGGCTCCCCCAAGTGGTACCGGTGCTAACACAGTTCTTAAAATTCAAAATGGATACGGTTCGGGGAACTTTGGATTAAACAAATACGGAGGATATTGGCAAAATTCATCTGTAGTCGGGAGTTTTGAGGGAGGTTTCACTTTTTATAATTTAGGCGGCGCCGGATACTTTGGAATTAGCGGGAGTGGAAATGTAGGCATAGGTATAACTGATGCAACTGCCCTGCTGCAAATCAAGGCGGGTACTGGAAGTATTGCACCTTTCAAATTAACTTCCGGTAATTTATTGAACTCTCCACAAGTGGGAGCTATTGAATTTTTTAATGGTATATATTATGCAACCGTTACAGGGCCGGTTAGGAAAACTTTTGCCTTTCTTGAAAGCCCCACCTTTACCGGAACTGTAGGGGGCATTACAAAAAATATGATTGGCTTAGACAATGTTGATAATACCAGTGATGTTAATAAGCCTGTTTCCACCGCTACGCAAACAGCGCTTGATTTAAAATGGGGCCTGACTGGAAATGCAGGTATCAGTGCTTCTACTAATTTCATTGGGACTACAGATAACGTCCCGTTTAACATAAGAGTAAATAATCAAAATGCGGGTAGAGTTGATAATATTTTATCCAACACTTTTTGGGGATACCAGGCTGGAAATATAAATAGTACAGGTACTGCAAATACTGCAATTGGCGCTAATACTTTACTGGCCAATACAACCGGGAGTTCTAATACTGCTGTTGGTAGTGGGGCAAATGTGTCTATAGATGGATTAACAAATGCAACAGCTCTTGGAAGCGGTGCAATTGCAGATGCAAGTAATAAGTTGCGTCTTGGCAATACATCCGTAACCGTTATCGAAGGCCAGGTAGCTTACTCTTTTCCTTCAGATGCAAGATTTAAATATGACATACAAGCAAATGTACCCGGACTTGCATTTATTAAAAAGCTTATTCCCGTAACTTATTATTTTGATGAAGAGAAATTAACTGAATACACAAGAACAGGTATTATAAATAGTGGTATTACAAAGCCGGTAATATATAAAGGTGAAAAGCAATTGCATACCGGTTTTCTTGCACAGGATGTAGAAAAAATAGCTAATGAATTGGGATACAACTTTGATGGAGTGCATGCACCTGTAAATGGTAAAGACCATTACAGCCTTGCCTACACGCAATTTATTATGCCACTGGTAAAATCAGTGCAGGAACAGGAGCAAATAATTGAGTATCAAAATAAAAAAATTGATAACCAGGCAGAGCAGATTAAAAAAATGAATGAGCAACTTGAAATGCTTACCAAAGCAGTTAAAGAGTTAACGAATCTTAAAAAAGGAAATCTTACTGGTAAATAGAACAGCGGCTACCTTCTTTAAATATTACACAAGTTACGATCGGTGATTATTTCATTTTGTAAATATGAAACCATAATTTAATAACAAAGTTAGAGCCCATATTTATCTCTTTGCTATTTGCTTATATTTTCCTTAGTGAGCTTTTGCAATTTCCTTTCATAAGTGCGTTTAGGGGAAAGAAACAGTAAGAAATTTTTCTTTCAGTTTTATAGAGATGGAGTTGTTCAAACTATAGTTTTGTATAAAAAATAATAAGTCTTTTTAATTGATTATACTGCTGCCCGTGGCTTTTTTCCACAAACCAAATCTTTACTTTTTGCCAACAAATATTAGGTGTATGTTTGCATGACCTCCCGGATAATTCAATTTCAATTTTCTTCCGCCGGTCAATTTTCTGATGGCATTTATTCAAATTGATTTTTAAATACTGCGATTCAATTTTATCTGTTAATTTATGGATATAATTGGTTTCTGTATTTTATATATTTTAAAAAAATAATAAAAAAATGGCCAAGTATATTTTTGTTACAGGCGGAGTTTCTTCTTCCTTAGGAAAAGGAATTATAGCAGCATCTCTTGCAAAACTTTTGCAGGCGAGGGGCCTGAAGGCCACTATACAAAAATTTGATCCATATATAAATGTTGATCCGGGGACGCTAAACCCTTATGAGCATGGCGAATGTTATGTAACAGAGGACGGTGCGGAGACAGACCTTGATCTTGGGCACTACGAGCGCTTTCTCAATATCCATACTTCGCAAGCAAATAATGTAACGACCGGGCGTATTTATCAAACTGTTATTAATAAAGAAAGAGAAGGAGATTATTTGGGTAAAACTGTCCAGGTTGTTCCGCATATAACGGATGAGATTAAACGAAGAATGCTTTTGCTGGG
>JALYYM010000390.1 GCA_030946565.1 Bacteroidota bacterium
TAAAAACTGATGAAAAGAATGCGCAGATGAAAGAGCAAAGAGCGGATGCAGAAAGCACTAAAAAAGCAGTGAAAACCATTCAAAGCAAAGTTGAAAAAACAACTCTCGGCGATTTAGGCGTATTAGCAGATCTTAAAAAGAAAATGGATAATGAAGAGGACACTGCTCCAGTGAAGAAGCCTGCTGCCGAAAAATTTGAAATTGAAAAGCCTACTGTTGAAAAACCTGCAGCTGAAAAACCTGCTACTGAAAAACCTGAGACTGAAAAGCCTGCAGTTAAAGAACCTGAAATTGAAATAAACAAAGGGCCAATTATCAATACGGTTGTAAGCGAGGAAATTAAAGCTGACAAAACCGGCGATGGCGATGCAGATTTATTAATTAAAAGAGAAGATAGCTCGTTGATAGCTGAAGCAAAAGATAATGCCTCATCTGAAGCGGAAGAGACTAAAGCGGAAGATACCCCAGGCCCTGTTTCGAATGACGATGAAGAAAAATAAGTTTTGTCTTATTTAAACAAAAAAAATCCCGGGATATTCTTCCGGGATTTTTTTTACTTAAGCATTTCGCAAATCATTGTGAATTGATATCTAACTATGAGCGCTAATAACGCTTCCCAAAATGTGCAACATTGGCAACAGCCAATAAATCTCTTTGGATTTCAACGCTGCTTTTTTAATGGTATAATTTATGAAGGTTGTAAGGAAAGCATGCAGAATTTTTCCGGATGGATAAGTCAAAAATTATTATTTCGTGCCTGACTGTCGTAATTATAATCCTTACGATAGTACTGCTTCTATTAATTATTTTTTTATAATAATTGCATCAGATAATTTACTGCAAAGACGCTATACTTTTAGCTGCTACAAATCCACTCGTCCAGGCATGTTGAAAGTTGAATCCACCGGTAATGCCATCCACGTCTAATATTTCACCGGCGAAAAATAAGTTTTTTACAATTTTACTTTCCATAGTTGCCGCATTCACTTCATTCAAATTTATGCCTCCCGCCGTTACAAATTCTTCTTTAAAAGTTGTTTTACCTTTTACGTGAAATTGTTGCGAGCAGAGTTGAATTCCCAAAAGATTTTGAAATCTTGCAGGCAAGTCTGACCATCGTATATCTTCGTTTATGCCACAACGTTGGAGATGGTATTGCCAAAGCCTTGATGGAAGATTAAATGGATTGCGGTTCCCAATTTTTTTTGAAGCCAAATCAAACCTCAGCGATTTGAGTTTTTCTAAAATAGAATTTGCATTGAACTGCGGAAGCCAATTGATGGTGATTGCAAAATCATATTTACGCTCAGCTAATATTCTCGCAGCAAAGGCTGAGAGCTTCAAAACTGCAGGACCGCTTAATCCCCAATGGGTAATTAATAATGGGCCAGCATGCAATAGTTTTGAGTCGTTTAGCTTTACAACGACCTCATTTACTGAAATACCCATTAGCTCAACAATGGGATCGCCGGGAATATTAAATGTAAATAAAGACGGAACCGGTAAGGCAAAGCTGTGTCCCAGTTTTACCAGCCAATTAAAATATTCTTTTTTATGATAACCGCCGCAGGCAACGCAAATAAAATCACTTTGGATATTACGGCCATCTTTGCAATTCAATAGAAATTGCTTCTGAGAATTACCGTAGGCATCAATAGTGTCTTTCGCCCCGTCTTTCAATTCCATGACCTCACAATTCATTATTATTTTTATATTCAGATGCTCTGCCTCACGAAGAAAGCAATTTATGATTGTTTCAGAAGAATCAGTGGATGGAAACATGCGCCCGTCACTTTCAGTTTTTAATTCAATACTTCTCTCTTTAAACCATTGGATTGTATCGGTAGAAAAAAAATGATGGAAAGCTTGTTTTAAAAAATTTGTGCCGCGTGGGTATTTCTTAATCATTTCTGCGATACTGAAGCATGCATGGGTTACATTACAACGCCCTCCCCCGCTTACTCTCACCTTGCTTAGTAACTTAGACGTTTTTTCAATTATTGTTACCTCAAGGTCTGGATTTTTTAAGGCGGCATTTATCGCACAAAAAAACCCAGCAGCTCCACCACCAATAACGATTAATTGCTGTCTTTGCATTTAGTACTAAAGATGTTCTGTTGTAAATATTGGAACAATATTGATCATTAACTTTTTTAAATTGCTTCGTGATTGAAAAAGGATCTTTCTTTAAGACACACGTTATCAGGTAATAAATCTTAGGGGTATAAGTAAAAAGTAAATCGCAGTTGTAAGTAAGCTTAATAATCCGAACACAAATTCACATTCGCTTTTTCTGCTACCTCAATGCTGTCAAAAGATGATAGGATATCAGCGGTATGTTTTCTTACACATACGGTGTGTTCATAGTGAGCTGAAGGTTTCGCATCTTTGGTACGTACGGTCCATCCATCTTTATCATTGTAAACGTCTTTTCTGCCCATGTTGATCATTGGCTCTATTGCGATTACGAGGCTATCATTCAGTTTTGTGCCTCTTCCCCTTTTACCATAATTAGGAACCTGCGGGTCTTCATGCAGATCTCTTCCCAGGCCATGGCCTACTAATTCACGAACAACCCCATAACCATTTTTGCGCTCAGTATATTCCTGTATGGCGTTAGCAATATCGCCTACCCTGTTCCCCACAACCGCTTTTTCAATACCCTTATAAAGTGACTCTTTTGTTACACGCAAAAGCTTTTTTACACTTTCGCTGATATTACCTAACGCAAACGTATATGCGCTGTCACCATGAAATCCATTCTTGTAAACGCCCACGTCTATTGACACTACATCTCCATCTTTTAATTCTGTCTCTGTAGGAAAACCATGCACGACGGCATCATTCACTGACATACAACATGCATACGGAAAGCCATGGTAATTTTTGAATGAGGGGATTGAATCATGATCTCTTATAAATTGCTCGGCAAGATTGTTTAAATACATGGTAGAAATTCCCGGTTTTATTTTCTTACCAACTTCTGCAATTGTATTATTTACCAATAAACAATTCTGCCTTATAAGTTCTATTTCTTCCTGCGTTTTATAATTGATCATTGAGATACTATTTAAAAAAAACCCCGACAATGATAGCCAGGGTTATAATGAGATATTTTAATAAGAGATTATAAATTCCCTGTCACACCCGGCGCGGCAGTTTGCCTTCCTTGTATGCGTCCCGAACTCATCAACCCATCATACTGACGCATTAGCAATTGTGTTTCTATTTGCTGAAGTGTATCAAGAACAACTGCTACCATAATCAATAAGGACGTACCACCATAGAAAGTTGCGAAGCCTTGTGTAACTCCCATGAGTTGTGCAACGCCCGGCAAGATTCCGACAAATGCCAGTAGCACAGCACCCGGCAAAGTAATCCGATCCATTATTGTACCTATATAATCCGTAGTCGGCTGACCTGGTTTTACACCTGGAATAAATCCATTGCTCCGTTTTAAATCGTCAGACATTTGCTTGGGGTTAAATATTAAGGCAGTATATAGAAATGTAAAGCCAATTACCATGACTGAATAAATAATCATGTAAATAAAATTAGTATGATCAGTGAAATATAACGACCAACTTTTGCCTGAAGTTTGAAAGCCCGCAAATATGGTCGGCAAAAACATAATAGCTTGCGCAAAAATGATTGGCATAACACCAGCCGCGTTTACTTTCAAAGGTAAAAATTGCCTTGCGCCACCAAACTGCCTGTTACCAACTATTTGTTTTGCATAATTGACCGGCACCTTGCGAACACCTTGTACCAGTAATATCAAACCAAGAATAACAGCAATGAAAGCTGCAATTTCTATAAGAAATATTAATAGCCCACCGCCGCCTCTTGTTTGTTTTGCAGAAAATTCCTGCATAAATGATTGAGGAAGCCTGGCCAAAATACCTACCATTATTATTATAGATGTACCGTTTCCCAATCCTTTATCAGTAATCTTTTCACCGAGCCACATTACAAATAAAGTACCTACCGTAAGTATCACAACAGTTGAGACCCAGAAAAAACCTGAATAAGCTTCCAGCAGAGCCTCACGGTTTGAGGTAGTTAAGAACCCAATATATGCAGCTGCTTGAAAAGCAGTTACTACAACAGTAAGATAACGGGTCCACTGATTAATTTTCTTCCTGCCACTATCTCCTTCTTTCTGAATCTTGGCAATTTGCGGAACAAGGATAGTCATCAATTGCATGAAAATAGAGGCAGAAATGTATGGCATAATTCCTAATGCAAAAATGGATGCTTTAGAAAAAGCACCACCTACGAAAGCATCTAAAAGCCCTAGCATACCACCTTTAGAACTGTTCTGCAGGTTAGTAAGTTTATTAGGATCAAGGCCGGGAAGCACGATGTGTGAACCTAACCTGTAAACAAGAATGAGCAACAGAGTAACAAGAATCTTGTTTCTCAATTCCTCGATTGTCCAGATATTTTTTAATGTAGTAATGAATTTCTTCACAGAAGTATCAAGATTTAATTATTTGCAATTTCAAATACTGAAGGCAAATATCAGTTTATTATTTCACTATTTCGATAGTTCCGCCAGCAGATTCAATCGCACCTTTTGCTTTCTCACTTACTGCATTCACTTTGAATGGAATCA
>JALYYM010000568.1 GCA_030946565.1 Bacteroidota bacterium
AATATTTGCGCTGTTGTTAGAATACTTTTCTATCGTAATTTATCTGCGGGCAAAGATCAATGAAATAATGGTAAGGGTTTAATAAATAAAAGTACTTCTGCGATATTATAAGGAGGTCTATCATTTATTCCATATCACAACCTATCGGCGAACCTGGCGGAATTTCTTCGTGTACTGTTGGTTTTGCATCTTTGGGCTCTTTCATCCTGTCAAGCGCCAGTATTAGATGTGCTGTGTAAGATGCATCTTTAGAGACTTTTAGTCCCGGCTCTATATAAGCCTTTAGATCACTTAACGCTTTTTTTGTATCTGCCTGCACCTGGAAGGAAGCTTTGTTATTCATACTCAGGCTAAGCATGTACGTTAGTAGCACCTGCTCTGTTTGCTGTTGAATCAATTGTTCCATCCCGGTTCTTCGTGAAGCCTTCCACGTGTGGCTGATAAGATAGCCAAGCATTTCATTAAAAGATAAACCACCAACAGCAACGTCTTGTTCCATACGGCTGTCACGTTCTGTATTGAACAGAAATGATAACGGAAGATCAGCAGCCGTTTCTGCGGGAGAGAGCGCATCAAAGGCAAGGCCTGTTCTTTTATTAAACAATTCCCGCGAAGAAATGTAGCCAGCAGGACGTGGCGGAATTATCGAAACAATTTTATATGGCAATAATAAAAACTTTGGGTCAAGGCAATCCATTATTGCATCTAACGCTTTTAACTGCATTTCCCTGGATATTGGTTTAGTGGTGAATTGGCCGTCGCCGCGTAATGCATAATTATAATCCATGCCGCCAACCAGTTTGGTTACAGCCTCAAGCTGATAGCGATGATAGAAATAAACAGGCACCAACACATCTTCCAGCATAGCCATTGGCATACCGGGGCGTATATCATTTTCTCCAAATTGCTCAAGCGCTTTTGCTCTTACTTTCATATCATTTTTTAGTTGGTCAAAAACATTACTGCCATTGTCCCACAAGTGTGCATAAGGGCTCATGCCCCCGGCAGGCCGTGCATCCTGGTCTGTTAAAAACCGAAGGCCACTTTTGAAAGCGTCATTGAGTTGATTGTTCAAAGCTTCGCTCTCATTGGTTCCGGGGGGAAAATCCTGGTAACCCCAGGCAATAGAAACTTTATCCCATGCACCAATTTTATCATCATAAGCATTGCTTAAATCAATATTGCCTGCAGCGTTAATTGAAGCAACCGGAGCAGGATAATCCATCACACTCGAACGGCTAACTGTACTCGCAGAATAGTTATGCATTAACCCAAGTGTGTGGCCAACTTCATGCGCAGCTAATTGCCGTATTCTCGCCAAAGCCATCTTCAGCATTTTATCATCCGCAGGTTTTCCATTTGCATAAGGCGCTAACAAACCGGTAGCAATTAAATAATCCTGCCGCACACGAAGCGAACCAAGAGATACTACTCCTTTAATGATTTCCCCCGTTCTTGGATCAACGATTGAAGAACCATAACTCCAACCGCGTGTAGAGCGGTGCACCCAATTGATCACATTGTATCGGATATCCATTGGATCAGCATCGTCAGGCAATAGTTTTACCCGGAAGGCATTGATGTAACCGGCAGCTTCAAAGGCCTGGTTCCACCAACTTGTACCTTCCAACAAGGCGCTGCGGATTGGCTCAGGCACACCATTATCTACATAATAAACTATGGGCTGCACAGGCTCACTCATGGCAGCATTGGGATCTTTCTTTTTCAGGCGATGGCGGCAGGCAAAATATTTTACGATGGGTTCAGATACAGGTGTGCTGTAATCGAAATAAGAAATATTTTCAAAGCTGGAACGCGGATCGAATTCTCTTTTTTCAAAATTATTATCCGGCAGTTGCACAAAGGAATGATGGACACGCAACGTGATGGCCTCGGAAGATGGGGCTACGGAAGAAACCAGCGGACCGGGAGCATCATCATTATTAACAAACGTAAGACTGGCTTCGAATTCGGTATTGAGCGGAAAATTTTTGGTGCGTTCTAAATACATAACACGGCGTGATGTATCAAGTGCATAAGTTCCCTGCATATTCTTTTTTAATGTTTGGGGAATGTGCATTGCATCACGTAAAAGGAAGTCTGTTGCATCAACCAGCACTGCATTATTGTTTTCTGCTTTTTCGGTAAAAGCCCACAGCGTTGATTGCGCAAATGATTGCTCCACAGCACGCCTTTCATTTGCATCATTCGTGATTGCACGGTAGGTGTAATTAGGTTGCATCATTAAAATTTTTCGGCCCACCTTTATAAACTTTACAATGCGTGTCTCGCCCGGTAATCCCCTGTCAAGGCCGATGTCATTACTTCCCAGGCCTGCGGGCAATGAGGTCTGGTATAAAATTTCTGAATCAAGTTTATTTATTTCCAGGAATATTTTTCCATTCTCTTCATCCCAATAAAAATTGAAAAAGCCTTCCTGCTTTTGCATGCCTTTTGTTCTTTGTTCAATGGAAGGAAGCTTTTGTGCGGAGATAAAAAGTGGTAGTATAAACAAGAAGCAGAAAAATATTTTCATTGCAGTTAGTTTTTTTGTTTAAAGATAAATGATGGAACAGAAAACTTTCGTTTTTAGTAGCTAAAAGTGTCGCTCCTCTCCTGGAGTCTTTGTAAGTGGTTAATTTTTGCGTTTTCGCAAAAAAGTTCTTTGAAAATGACACGTAAAAGAGTGAATTTACAACTGCAAAAAGGCAACTTATAGTAGCGTGGCAGTTACTCCTTTAATGTTTTTATATACCTGATTGCGAGCTTTTGTTTCAAAGAAAAGCTAAGTACTTTCTGGCGATAGACTTCCAAAAGAAGTCAATTACCGTATGGCAGCATACTTTTTACTCATTCTTTCTTTGAGCTATAAGTTACCTTATTTTATAAACCTTAAAAATATAATTATGAAAAAGGTAACGGTTTTTGAAACGGTTCACGAACATGCGGCGGCAATTGACCCCAAAGAAACAAAGTAAAGGGGCGTAAAACAGATGTAAAAGATTGCCAATGGATACAAAAGCTATTTTAGCGCCGGTATTTTGCGGGCGTGTATGGCGCTTCTTTGATTGAAAAACAGATTGCTGATTTTTCTGCATTAGTATTAAAAAATGGTTCTTATTATAGTAATGATGGCAAATGTTTTTTGCGAATTTGACTACTTTTAAAAATGATAATTTGTAATGTCACGTTTTTAAAAACTTTCTATCATCAATAATAATAATAATAGAAATAGTTAGAATATTCGCTAAGAGCGTAACATAGGAGGTTCGCAAATGTCAAATACAAAGCGTGGCGTCTTTGCGCCTGCCGCCTTGTAAATTATAACGCTATTTCCCTATTTTTGCACGCAAGTCAGGTTAACCCCTGGCTTAATTTTTTTTAAAATGCACAATGAGCTTTAAAGAGAAAATAATTTCAGATAAGCTGCCTCGGCACATTGCAATAATAATGGATGGCAACGGAAGGTGGGCAAAAGAAAAAGGGCAGGACAGGTTATTCGGGCATTACAGTGGCGTAGAAAGTGTAAGAAACATCGTGGAAGGTTGTGCAGAGCTCGGCATTGGTTACTTAACCTTATATGCATTCAGCACAGAAAACTGGGATCGCCCAAAAGATGAGGTTACCGGGCTAATGGAACTGCTCGTACAAACTATAAAGCAGGAAGTAGTAACATTAAATAAGAATAACATAAAACTGCATGTGATCGGCGACACTGATCTATTGCCCCCTTCCGCCAGGAGGGAACTATTCGAAGCATGTGAAGAAACCAAATCCAACACAGGCCTGCATCTTATAATGGCCCTGAGTTACAGCAGCCGGTGGGAAATAATAAATGCAGTACAACAGATCGCTTCCGAAGTTATAGATGGTAAGCTCAAGCCGGAAGAAATAACCAGCGAAACTTTCGAGCAAAAACTTTGTACCGCTGATTTTCCTGACCCAGAACTTATGATAAGAACCAGTGGCGAATACCGCATCAGTAATTTTTTACTATACCAACTCGCTTATGCTGAATTATACTTTACCGATACCCTGTGGCCAGACTTTAGAAAAGAGAATTTATACGAAGCCATAGCCGATTATCAAAACCGCGAAAGACGCTTTGGAAAAACCAGCGAACAACTTTAAAAAATCTTTTGTAAAATTCCACCCATATTTTATTTCATCCTAATAAATTCAAGCCTTTCAGCCGTTTGATTTAACAAATACTTTTAATTAATTGAAATTATCTTGCCGCCTTATAAAAATTGATTTGATGCCCAAAATCTACAAGATTTTATTCTTAGTAGTAGTAACTGTTACTGCCAAAACTATCTCATTTGCCCAGGTTAATACTGATACAACTGTTGTTCCTGTTAATATTATAAACACCGAAAAGGCACCAGATACTGTTTCTATTTTAAAAAGTTTTTCTCCATCTTCAAAGGACACTGTTCCTACTTCTGTGAATGTAGGCCTGGAGAATATCTTCAATGCTAAAACACCTAAAGAATATACTATTGCTGATATTACGGTAACGGGCACGCAGTCTTTTGATCCTAATCTTATTATTTCGATAAGCGGGCTTGCGAAAGGTGATAAAGTGAAAATACCCGGCGGAGATAATTTTTCTAAAGCCATCACTAATCTTTGGAAGCAAAGTTTGATATCTGATGCTGAAGTATATTTTACAAACCTGGTAGGCGATAATTTATCCGTAGAAATACATATAACGGACAGGCCTACACTGGCTTCTTTCAAATTTAAGGG
>JALYYM010000425.1 GCA_030946565.1 Bacteroidota bacterium
CGATTTTGAAAAAATTTTTTATCATTGCCAGTAGTATAATTTATGTACTAAATAATTCTTTCAACCAATGTACCAATGATGTATTTTATTGAAACAGAACATTTTGCTTTGAATAAAGAATTAGGAAAGTGTTCGTAATCGGACACTGTGCATTGATAAAGCGGACAGTTGGAAGTAAGAAAAAGAGATTATCGGAAGGTGACGAATTTGTTTTCTGGTTGAATGTAAAACTCCAATGCAAATACCTGGAAGGCTTTTGATAGTTTGGGGCAGGCAATTTCACTATCAACTTATTTTTTGCAGCAATGGATTGAATGCTTTTGAAGCGACCATTACTTTATCCCCGACTTTCATTGAATGTATCTCACTTTCAACGGCGACAACTTTTACAATGTTTACGCCTATTAGCACAGTAACAATATAGACCACGTCTTCCTTCTCAATAGAAAGTATTTCGCCTGCAAACTGGAATTTTCCACTTAGCTTTTTATTACTAAACACTTCCATCGGAGTGCCTTGCTTAGTTATTTTTCCTTCTTCAATAACTAATATTTTGTCAGACATTTTTATTACCTCACCTATATCATGGCTTACAAGAATGGTAGTAAGATTGAATTCTTTGTGCACCTTTAAAATATAATCCTGCAAAACGCTTCGCATCTTTATATCCAATGCAGACAGCGGTTCATCAAGCATTAGTATCTCCGGTTTTCGTACCAGCGCCCTTGCAAGAGCAACTCTTTGCTTCTGCCCACCGGAAAGTTCTTCGGGTCTTCGATACTGCAAATCTTCCAATTCAACGATACTTATCAGCTCATTTATTATTGCATTATTCTGGCCTTTCTCCAATGCGTACATAAGATTTTCCTTCACCGTCATGTTAGGGAACAAAGCATACTCCTGGAATACAAATCCTGTTTTTCTTTGCTGCGGTTTAAGAGAAGTTCCATTCGCCGTATCAAGCCAGCATTTTTCATTAATAATGATTGATCCTTTGTCCGGCTGCATTAACCCGGCAATCATCCTGAGTATAGATGTTTTCCCCGCGCCGGAGTTTCCGTAAAGTGTGATCAGTGCCCCCTGTTCTATTTCAAGATCAACATCCAGTTGCATTTCTCCATTCGCCGCCCCTAATTTTTTTTGCAAAGAGATTTGTATCATTTCCAAAATCTTTTTAGATAACCGCCATTGATCAGGTAAACAAACAAGAGAATGATGAAAGTGATGGAAAATAAAATGAGTGAATACCAATTTGCATTGCTGTAATTAAGCGATTCAACTTCGTCGTAAATGGCTATGGAAGCTACTTTTGTTCGGCCAGGAATATTTCCGCCTATCATTAGTACTACGCCAAATTCACCAATGGTATGTGCGAAAGCGAGTACAACGCCTGTAAGCAATGATGGCTTTATATTGGGAAGAAGCACTTTAAAAAGTGTAGTTATCCTGGACTTTCCCAACACATAAGATGCTTCGCTAATGGCAGGGTTAAGATTTGAAAACCCGGCCTGGATAGGATGAACCATAAACGGCAAACTATAAATAACCGAAGCAAGCACAAGGCCGCCAAAAGAAAAGATAAGTTTTATGCCCAGCGAATCAGCAAGAAAACTTCCAAAGCTATTTGCCGGGCTGAAGGCAATCAACAAATAAAATCCTAAAACCGTAGGCGGCAACACGAGCGGCATGCTTACCAGGGTCTCTACAATTGTTTTGAAACGAAACTTCGAATAGGCGAGCCAGTAAGCCAGCGGAATAGAGACAATCAAAAGCACGAAAGTGGTTATCAGCGCAAGCTTAAATGTCAGTATCAAAGGTTGCCAATCCATTATTGAGATATCATTATTTCATTTGTTTTAATCATAACGCTAACAGTTTCGCCTACCTGTAAATTAAGTTGCAAAACAGCATCCAAAGAAATAATGGCCACTATATTTCCAACGGCGGTATCAACAGTTACTTTGCTCATCAATTCACCTTTTTGTATTTCAATTATTTTTCCTGGTACCTTAT
>JALYYM010000440.1 GCA_030946565.1 Bacteroidota bacterium
TAGCAATTCTGCATCCCGAAGCTTTCTTCCCAAGGTATCATTGATTCCCAAAAGCCTCACATCCTGTGTGCTCTGAGTATGCCTAAATAAGGCAGCCATTGTTTGCTATTTGTATCGAAATATTCAAGAGATGCAGTTCCTATTTCCAATTTGTAATCAAACATCGCATAGCCCGGCACAAAATAACCTGGATAGAAATATTGAAAATTTTTGTTTTTACAATAAAGCATTTTTTCATAGATCATATATTTCCCCAGGCTATATTTTTTATAAGCGGGATCGTATATCGAACAAATACCTGCCGCACTCGTATCGCCTAAATCAAAAAAACCGGTACCGATTAACTGCATTTCATCATATACATTAATCATGTAGGTATTATAAACATCATTGGTACTGATACCGTATAAAAGGCTGTGAAGGGAAGCCGCCGCATCAAATAAAATATTTTCTTTATAAGAGTTATATAATGATTCATGCGCCGGAGTGATAATTGCTTTTTTTATTTCTGTTTTGAACCGGTTGTTTTTATTGCTTAACGCTTTATATTTTTTATCGGGATGAAAGGTGTATAAGCCTGCCCGCAGCCAAACGGCATTATATACCTGGCCGTAAAAACGTAGGGTTTCTGTAGTGAATATAGTTTGCTGCATTCTAAACCATCCTAAGGCCAGAAGCGAGTCCAGCTCTGTTGGTTCAATTCTAAAAGGTTCTATTACTTGTATCTCTAACATGACAAGTTTAGATAATAAATATAGGCGAAGTTTTTAATGCTGCTGTTTTGGTTATTGAAATTGTCCATATTTTTTTGTAAATGCATTCATTAAATTGATATAGCTTTTAACGGAAAAATCTTAGGTACAATTGTTGAACAGTTAGCGTTTATAGGGCCATGGGCAATACTTGCTAAACGGCGCATCTAACAATTAAATTTAACTACTTAAAAATTAATTAAAATGGACATTTTACAAGATGAAAATCTTACCGGTGTTAATCATGAAGGCAAACATCCTAACCTACCATTAAAATATTTAGCGGCAACTTCTATTCTTGGTGATAAGGTACACAATGCGCAGGATGAGCATTTGGGTAAAATCGCAGATATTATGATTGATATTACCAACGGAAAAATAGAATATGTGGTAATAGAATTTGGAGGTTTTCTTACTATAGGTGAAAAATATTTTGCGATTCCTTTTAGCCTCTTACAAGTTGATCCTTCTAATAAAGCATTCGTTTTGGACCAAACAAAAGACAAACTTGAAAAAGCGCCCGGCTTTGATATGAACCATTGGCCAGAAACAAATTTCCATGCGGAGGAAACTTATTGGAGTTTTATCTAATAAGAATTAAAGTTATTTGTGTGAAATGCTATCGTACATATTTCAAGAATTCGGCCTGAGATAATATTCTGTGCCCAGGTATTTCTTATCACAATGTTCTATTAAATTAGCACTTGAGGTAATTAATATTATCATGAGGTGCATTATTATTTTCCTGTTTTGGGCTTTTACAGTTTCAACCTCTGCCCAATACGGGCAGGCCCTTCGTAACAAAACCAAAATCTTTTTCATCAAACGCCAAAAAGCCAAATGCGTGCTACTGATCGACCGGACGCGACAGAAAGCCCGTACACGCTGGATGCCGGCCATTTTCAATTGAAACCGATTTATTTAAACCACAACGCTCGAAGATTGCAGAGGTAAAAATAATTACCAACTATTATAACATCGCAAATCTTAAATTAGGAATTACGCACTCCCTGGATATACAATTTGTTGCAGGTACGTTATTTACTTCAAAGATTAACGATGGAAATCTTACGAATAAAAATTCAGGATTCGGCGGCCTTATGGTAAGAGCAAAACAAAATATTTGGGGCTGACTTTAAAAAATAGGAAACCTTATTATGGTGGTCTGGAACGTCCAAAAAGAATGTTTATATTAAATTTAAGATGCATCTTATCTTTAGCTGAATTATTTATTTTTATTTTGCCGTCAGATATATTTGCATGATGGCTAACCTCTTGAATGATAAACAACTATTAGAAGTATTATCCTTTTCTAAAAATGCTTTCTCCGTTTTTACAGGTGAGGATATTATTATACAATATGCCAATAAAACGGTACTTACTCTGTGGGGTAAAGATGAAAGCGTTATTGGGCTCCCCCTGGGTGCGGCGGTGCCTGAATTAAAAAATCAACCTTTTGAAAAAATGCTTCGCCAGGTGTTTACCACCGGCGTTGATGATGTGGGCAAAGCAATACGGGCAGACCTGCCTGTTGATGGAATAACCCAAACTTTTTATTTCAATTATGAATACAAGGCGGTAAAAGATGACGCGGGAAAAACCTATTGCGTTCTTAGTACTGCTGAAGATGTAACCCTGGAAATATTAAACAAGCACGCATTGCAAAAACCGCTGGACCAGGAAGCGGCCCTATACAGGGAACAGGCTTTTAGCGGCAAACTTGCGCGGGCTAATGAGAAAGTTACTTTCAGCGAACAAAGCACTTAGGCAAAGCCAGACAAAGCTGCGCAAACTGAATAATGAACTGGAAGAGCGGGTGGAAAACCGTACCTGGGCACTCTCTGAAAGTGAAGCAAGGTTTCGTGCTATGGCCGAAGGGACCGATATATTGATAGTAGTGGCAGATGAAACCAGCAAAGTGATCTATTTTAATAAGGCCTGGGAACGCCTGACAGGCAGGTCTGCACAAACCCTTCTTTCATCAGGCTGGGTTGACTTGGTCCATCCAGAAGATAAAGATCATTATGTGAGCACTTATTTAAATGCCCTGAAAGACAAACTTCCATTTACGGGCGAGTTCAGGATAAAAAGCAAAGACGGAGAATATCATTGGCTATTAGCTAAAGTGCCGGCCCGTTTCAGGCAAGATGGCACATTTGCGGGATATATAGGTTCATGTGTAGATATTACAGCGCTGAAGGAGGAGGAACAACGCAAAGATGATTTTATCAGCATTGCCAGCCACGAACTTAAAACTCCTCTTACCAGCCTCAAAGCTTCTTTACAACTAATGACTGAAGTAAAAAATGATCCATCGCCTAAATTGTTGCATAAGCTTATCAGGCAATCCAATGTAAGTGTGATAAAAATGACGGCACTGGTAGATGACCTGCTGAACGCTAACCGTGCTAATGAAGGCCAATTGCATATTAATAAGTTGAATTTTAGAATTGCTGAAGTGCTGGGTAGCTGTTGCAATGAAATACGAGTGGGTGGCAATCATGACCTTATAGTTATCGGCGATAAACAACTTGAGGTATACGGGGATGAAAACCGCATAGAGCAGGTATTGGTAAATATGGTAAATAATGCCGCCAAGTACGCACCTGGCAGCAGGAACATTTATCTGATCACAGAAAAAATCGGTGATATGGCTAAAATATCTGTGAAAGATAATGGCCCCGGCATAGACGCAGAAAGAATTCCTTATTTATTTGATCGCTATTATCGTGCGGATTATGCAGGCAATCAATATTCAGGCCTTGGCCTTGGGCTATACATAAGTGCAGAAATCGTAAAGCGCCATGGAGGTGACATAGGCGTGGAAAGCGAGCCGGGAAAAGGAAGCACGTTCTGGTTTACGTTACCAGTGGCATAACCGTGACATAGTTCAAAATACACCTCAACGAAAGAAGAGCACGTAGCGGCATTGAATTTTTTCTAAAATTGAATATCTGTCAAAGTTATTAGTTATAAATAAATCACCCTTGCTGGATAAAGTTACCCGTTTGTCACCTCGCTAATTTGGACGGGCATTGATAGTATTCATAAATATAGTATTCATAAGGAGCTACGCTGCATAGGGTTTAATTCCTGCCTTTGGTTTGATTATTGTTGATAGTAACTTTTCCGTAACATTTTACCGTGCTATGATGAATAAAATCCTGCTTGTTGACGATGACCATGACATCCTTGAAGTGGTAAGTATGCTTTTAAGAAGAAATGAGTACAACGTTATGACGATCTCCAGGGGTACTCAAATTTCCAACACGATCGAAAGTTTTTCCCCCGATTTAATATTGCTTGAGGTTGCCCTAGCTGGCGAAGACGGCAGGGAAATATGCAGCAGGCTAAAGAAGTCAAATGATACCAAGCATATTCCTGTGATACTTTTCTCAGCACATTACGATCTCGTAAATAACATCCGCGAGTGCCAGGCAGATGGCCTGGTAACAAAGCCTTTTGAGGTGCCTTACTTACTTAACACTATCAAGCAAAATATACACAAGTACAATTGATCCCCCGAACGGTTTGTTACTTTCGCAGCGCAAGACATTTTTATCATGAGAAATAAATTATTTCTTGTATGTGCCTTTTCCTGCATTTCAAATATCCTCGTTGCCCAGGAGGATTCAATGCCACACGTTGACAACCTTTTAAACCTTTCCCTCGAAGAATTAATGAACATTAAAGTAGTGACTGCATCGGGCTATAT